>CAZJQW010000007.1:10792-17255 GCA_964548575.1 uncultured Candidatus Saccharibacteria bacterium | reverse complement strand
TTTTTGCAAAAGATTTGAAGCCTGTAAGTTCGAGTGATTTGAGATACATATTTTTTCCGCTTGTTGGAATATATTGTACCAAAAAAAGCGCCTCTCGTCTGAGGGCGCTCTTTGTTAATGTTTTTTCTATTTTCCAGAACTTTCAAAAGCAACATGCTTTGATAGGCTCTGAATCCATCTGCATCAGAATGATTCCTGCAGTGCGGACAAGGCGAGTTCATACAAAATATACTCACTTTGCATCGGCAGACCCTATCTTCTTCCCTTTGATCCCTTTCGGCATGAGCCATCGCTGCCATGAGAGATAGCCGTGTCTCATTGTTGAGACTATGAGATGATGTGGATAACATAAAGAGCAAGGTCAGATAGACTTTATCACTACCAGCCCTTGTTTTCAAGCGCTTTTTCAGCGGCTTTTTGCTCTGCTTCTTGTTTGGATAAACCGCTTCCTGTGGCTACTTGGACATCGTTCAAAAAGACTCCCAGTGTGAACTGTTTGTTATGATCTGGTCCTACTTCTTTCAAAGTTTTATAGGTAGGAGTCACGCCGACTTTTTCTTGAGCTTTTTCTTGGAATCTGCTCTTGGAATCCATCCACAGCTTCTTTGCAACGATATCTTCTATCACGACTACATTCAAGATATGATCCTTGATAAATCTTTCTGCCGACTCATATCCTTGATCGAGATATATGGCGCCTATCACTGCCTCGACTGCATTGGCGAGAATGATCGAACGAGCACGGCCGGTATCCTTGGACTCTCCTTTTGACATGAGCATGAAATCTCCGAGCTCCATCGCTCGCGCAGCTTTTTCTAGACTGACCGCATTTACAACCGCCGATCTATACGCTGTGAGATCTCCTTCGGCTTTGTCTGGATATTTTTCAAACAAAAAACTAGTCACTACCAATTCCAAAACTGCGTCGCCCAAAAATTCGAGTCTCTCATTGTGCTCGGCTTGGCTTCCGCGATTCTCATTCAAGTATGAACGGTGTGTACAAGCCGTTTTCAAAATAGAAATATCTTTGAAAGCGACTCCTATTCGCTCCGAAAATTTGCTAAAATCTTTCATTTATTTACTGATTTTAACTGACAAGGAAGTCACGGCTTTTGTGACTATGGGCAAGATATCATTGTAGAAATTGAGCTCCAAGATATCTGCGAGTTTGAACCATTTGGCATCGTCGAGCCCCGGCTTTTTTGCGAGAGTCAATTCTCCAAAAGGAGCTTCTGCCAAATAATAGTGGACTTGTTTCCTGATCTTTCCGATCTCAGGATCGTTCGCTATGTATTCGTTCGTACCGAGGTCTTCCTGAACATCTACGTCGAGTCCTATCTCTTCTTTAACCTTGGCTATTGTGCCTACTTTGGGATCGATCCCCTCAGGTATCTTTCCTTTTGAAAGGGTCCAGTGTCCGAATATATCATGCACGAATGCTAGATAGATTTCGTCATCCTTTTTTCCATACACGACCGCTCCTCCCAAATGCTGTATGGGCATCTGCTCATATGAAACCTCTGCTGGCCTCTTTTTCTTTGCTGGTGTGGCATCTTTTCCCGGCTCTCCCAGCTCTTTGTAGACTGCGCCTAGAACTCCATTTACAAATCTGCCGGAAGTTTCACCGCCGAATGTCTTGGCGAGCTCGATAGCTTCGTTGATGGCGACTTTTGCTGGAACTTCTTCCCTGTCTGCAAATAACAATTCGTAAAGTCCCAGTCGAAGAACGTTGCGATCCACGGTTGAGATCTTGTCTATTGGCCAGTCCGGTGCTGCCTTTTCAATGATCTGATTGAGCTCAGGTGTTTTTGAGACTATCCCTTTCATGAGGTCCTCGATAAATGAGACATCCGCCATCCCTGGTGCGAATTCTTTGGAATTACGAAGAACAATAGCCGGTATCTCCGCATCTTTTCGACTGCGAAAATCCCACTCGAAGAGAGACTGTAGTACTACCGAGCGAGAGAGATGACGATTGGCCATATTGTAGAATGTGCTTTTTGAGCTTTTTTCCTACTTACCCAAATCAGAACGGAAGACTTTGGTAGATAAGAAACCAGACCATGTACTAACTAATAATGTAAGCTTCGCGCTTACTTGGCATTCGAAGCGGCCTTCTTGCGAGTGGCCTTGCGCACTGCCTTGGCTGCTAGATCGAGGACCTTGCGTCCATTGTAAGATCCACAACCCATGCAAATACGATGTGTCTCGTGATTTGCGCCACAGCTTCCACACTTTGAGAGCCTGACTGCTCCCAATGCATGATGTGACCTCCTATTATCGCGGTGTGACCGCGTTGCGCGCATTCGATTTACCATGGGCGTAGTATTGCACATTATTTGCCGCTCCGCAAGCAAAAGACTCTCTTTCTTGAAAAAATATTGAATTGAAAATTGTACGAAACTTATACGATTGACGTAAATATGTAATCTGATATCTTACACTACTTTAGACAGTAATAACTGAATAAAATGACCCCCTCCGAGCACCAAGAGCACCACCCTATCGCCCCATTCGAGAAGATCGGACCCTTGTTCGACTCCAAGAATTTCAAAGATGCAAAGGATCCCTGCATCGTCTTTGACGGTTCGATTTGACATATCTATGGTTCTGGAAGAAGTGTTCGAAATGAAGAGTGGGTTATCAGCCACGCCACATCCCCAGCCCCTGAAGGTCCTTGGAAAGAAGTCGAGCCAGCTGTGCTTCAAGGTGTGACAGGTGTTCACGTCGCTACTCCGGGCATAGTCTTTGATCCTACAAATAATCTTTTCCATATGGCTGTTCAAAAAGACTTCATGGCCCTAGGAGGTGGCATCGAATATCTTGTATCTGGCGACGGTAATACTTTCGTCAAAATGTCTACCTTGCTCGAACCTATTCCTGATTCCGATGAGGCCGGGCTTTATGACCCTCATTTTTCTCTCGTTAATGGTAAGAAGCTCATGGTTTATTCAGGTATGCCGGCGACCATGACTTGCGAACGCCCCTTCACCCCTCAGCCCGAAGTCTATCTTGCAGAAAGCACGACTGATCTTTGGACTGGACCTTGGAAACGCGCCAAAAAGATTCTTTCTCATGAAGACATCGCTTGGCATCACAATGCGCGCAATCACCCCGACTATGAATGGGGCGTCGAAGGTCCTCAACTCATAGGCCTTCCTGATGGTAGCGTTCTCCTGAACGCCACCTGCTTTCTGGACAATGGTGAGCGCGGCACGCGTCAGCGAGTCTTCTTTGCAAAAGCAGCCACGCCTTTTGGACCATACGAGAGTATGGGTCCTGTCCTCATGGATCGTGATCAAGAATGGGAATCTGGCGAGAATGGTCACGCAACTGTCTACATAATAGGAGATATTCTGTATCTCTTCTACCAAGCCAGATCAAGAGCGGACTCTGACCCTTGCGGCAACAATTGGAGATATGTCCTCGCGAAGTACCACGTCAAAGACATCATGGACTTCAAGCCACTCGTCACAGATCCTGCACTTGTGCCACAGACGGCAGAAAAATCAGACTCCTTGTAACTCAAGAACTCTAAAAAAATTCTCTAGATTCTATTAACTGTCCGCCCAGTAGGGATCGAACCTACGACCTTATCCTTAAGAGGGATCTGCTCTACCAACTGAGCTATGGGCGGATTACTACTTTCGATGTTCAGCTAACTTTACGATGACCCAACCGCTCATGTCTACCAAGACAGCTATGGGCGGATTACTACTTTCGATGTTCAGCTAACTTTACGATGACCCAACCGCTCATGTCTACCAAGACAGCTATGGGCGGATTACTACTTCGAATCGCGATTTAATATAACAGTAATTATACGAGCCGACAATGCCAATTACCGTTGTGCCGGGGAGAGGACTCGAACCTCCACCAGTTGCCTGACATGCTCCTAAGGCATGCGCGTCTACCAATTTCGCCACCCCGGCGCGATGGAAGTACATTAACATAGAAATATGGAGGTGAAAATAGCGTTACATCAAAGAACTTGACTTTATAGCTTAAATGCTATATAATAGCGCCAGAAATCCTTGATACAAATTCAAGGAAAAAGCTTTGAAAAAAAGGACAATAATGAAACCAAGTAATCCGTCACCGGCAAATCCGGCTCCTGGAAATCCGAATCCCGGAAATCCTGGAATATCGAAGCCGCCAACACCGGCTCCAACACCAGCTCCAACGGCACCGAGTCCAGCACCTGCCACAACGCAGACGCCGACTCCGACACCGAGTCCTGCTCCGCCGATTGTTCAGCAGATTCCTCCTATCATCAATATTAATTGTGGTGGATGTGGATCTGGTGGTACTGGACCTTCTGCACCGCGAGCACATCGTGTAAGGAAATCGCAAGCGGCAAGTGCACCAGCACCTGCTCCAGTTCCTGCGGCTCAAGCGCCACAAGCTCCGGCTCCGGTTCAACCGACTCCTGCGACTCCGTCACAGAGTCCAGCACCGACGTCCGCGCCGCAAGCGACTGCAACAGCACAAGCTCCTGCGACTCCCACGACGACTCAGGCACCTGCGACTCCTCAAGCTGCTCAGCCTCAAACCCAATCCCCTTCCGGTGGAAGTGGAACAGGTGGCCAGGCTCAGGGTAATCAAACTCAGGGGAACCAGGGCCAAGGGAACCAAGGTCAAAACCAAACTGGAGGTTCTGGTAGCAGCGGTGGAACACGAAACACACCATCAGCAAACAGCGATTTGACATGGATTGGCATTCTCGTATTAGCTGCATTGCTAATCCTTGGTTTGATCTGGTTCTTCGGTGGCTGTGATCGACTGCGAGTCAACCGGGTGGTAACACCGTCTTCAATTGAAGACGACCGTGCAGATGCCATTCTCACCGAATTGAAAGAGTTGAGAAAGCAGCCCACTCGCATGTCATGCGAAGGTGTGAGCCTGATAAACTCCAATGGGACAATCAAGGCTGGTTCAGCACATCAATCCGTTGTGATTAACGGTAACGTGGAGGGCAGTAACAATATCAATGTCTACATAAATCCTCCGCCTCCACCCAAGCCTAAGAAGATCGTGTACCGAGAAGAATGGAAATTCATCCCAGATCCCCCTCGTCAACAAACGACGGAATGGATAGAAAGACCACAGGTTCATGTAGTACCGTCAGCACCGTCCGCTTCCTATTCATATGGTGGTGGATATTCGTACGGTCCACAGTACCCAAGTTACTACCACGTACCCAGCCAAATGGGAGGTGGAAGGGGCCCTGGCAGACAATGTTCGCCCCCAAATCACAGAAGATAGTTAGCACATATGAGCCCTTGGCAAAAACCAAGGGCTTTTTTCATGTTTTTAGCATTGACAAACCACTTATTTATGATATAATAGTGTCAGAACTTTGACATATGAAACCAAATGAAATAAATGCAGAAATAGAAGCCAAGTTCAAGAAATCGCGGGAAGCAGTCAGTAATGTGATTGACCTCCATGCTCTATTGGCTATATTAACTCAACTTGTGATCATGATTTTGGTGAGCTTTATTGCTTTCCAATTCATCTTCACCACAGCTATTGCAGCTGGCACCATTAGCCTATTTTTAGGCAAGATGTTCAGCCTGATTATAGGTTACTTCGTAACTATCGCACTCTTCTTTAACAAGACTTGGAGAACTTGGTGGACAGTGTATGTTCCCAAAAATCGGGCTTATGTCTTGATCAGTCAAGGTCCCAAGATAACTACAGAAGGAGCCAGGCTGAGCGCGCCCGCACGCATGCGAGAAATACATTCTGGGTTAAACTTCAAACTTCCGACCGAAAAAGCTGCTTGGAACATCGATATGCAGGCAGACATGCAAATCGGAACGAAACTTGAGGTCAAGACCCTTGATAATCAACTCGCAACTGTCGAGTGGCAAATCAAGCTAACTCCCCTTGAAGGATACCTTGTCAATCTGGTCTCAAAAGGACCTGAGCAAGGCATAGCATTCTTCACTGGAGACGCAACAGCATTCATCAATCGTTGGTTCTGGAACCATAACCTCGAGGACTACTTCAAAAAGAAGCCGAATTATGATGAACTGAATGAGGAAGAAAAAAAGAAAGCAAAAGAAAATGACATTGATGAGCAATTCAAAGACTTCTACAACGGTGAAGGTATACACGACAAAGAAAGATCAGCAGGTCTCTTCACTGGAATTCCCCAGATCGTAAGGGTCACGCTTAGCACTGAGATGGCAAAGGCCAAACAGGCTACCAAGATCACCCACGAGATATCATCTCAGCTCACGGAATTGAAGCGGAACTTCCCTGGCATCGACATCAATACAGCTTTTCTGCGAATTGCGGAAATTGCTGGAACTCAAACAAATACAATAAACATCGTCTCAACTGGTGACGAGTCGGGTAAAGATGCGAAGACCTTAGCAATGGTCGAAGGCCAGAAACAAAGTGGAAAAAAGAAAGGCAAGAACGCCGGTTCGCAGGTTTTCTCATACTGGAAATT
>CAZJQW010000007.1:0-10782 GCA_964548575.1 uncultured Candidatus Saccharibacteria bacterium | reverse complement strand
AAAGGCAAGAAATGAGCGACCCAAAAGACATGGTAAAAGAAGTACCAGAAATCACAGCTGATGGAAAGAAGAGCACTACCAAACTCATGGTTTGTCTATTTCTTCTTTTCATCCTGCTCGTCATCGCCGTCATGTGGGCGTCCGGATTTAGATTCCGAAACCATGTGAACGTCGGGTGGGTGAACAACCTTGGCGCTCGGAGCGAAGTCGCGATGGAAGACAAGGCGACTGTCGTCGCGGTCCACGACACGTGGTCTGCACCTCTACACAAGAGGATTAGGGGACACGTCAGAATGACGCTCACCCCTATCGACGCCGTGGTGCTCATTCAGACTCCCCGAGGACCGATCCCAATCGACGACGGGAAAATTATACTGCCGTACGATGTAGAGACGTTCAGCTTCATGATTGACCCAAACGAGACCAGGTATGAAAAGGTCTGGGTCAAGTGCGAGCTCCTACGTCGCAAGTCATAGTACTTTGTACAACACGACAGGCTGCCTTCAAAGCAGCCTGTTTTTTATATTTTTTTGCTTATATCGAATTCACAGTATTCGCCACAATCTGGATGATGCCCCACGCAGAGAGCATTATGAACATGCCTATGAGACCACCCACTACAGACCATTTCGCTTGGCTCCTAGACTCGTCGGACACGTCACCGCTTATGATGAGCCGAAACAAACCATAAGAGAAGAGCACGACCGCCGCCGCAAAGAGAAGCCAAATGATGGGACTCACGATGTGAGTAAGAAGAGGGCTCAAAGCATTCCCAATATCATTGGCCTTTATCGGCTCTGCAAAAGCGATGTTTATCATACTATCGAACGAAAGGAATCTGACCGTTATTCAAGTTCTGAACTTGAGGGATCGTGGTGTTAGGAGGAGTCGTCTTGAAGGTATTGAGCAAGATATTGACGATACCCCAGATCGAAATGATGAGGAACAGACCGACTATACCCCAGATGAAGCTCTTCAAGGCGTTTGACTTGTCCTCTTCTCCTGAAGCGATCAAATACTTGACCACGTTCCAGATGATGAAGATGACCGCAGCCGCCATGAGCAAGTATGTGAACAAATTTCCCAAGTTGATGAGCTTGGAAGAAAGCGAGTTAACGTCAGTTATAGGCGTGGTCTGAGCAAATGCTAGTAATGGAGCGAACGAAACGAGACCTGCGATGATTTTTTTCATTGTGTTAAATTATTTTTATAAATTGCTATTAAAATGGTCTTGTGAGCGGAGGAGTTAAGGGACTATCACGCCTTGTCGGAAACGTATTTACCAAGATATTGACTATGCCCCAAATAGATAATATCAAGAACAAGCCCACTATTCCCCATGTAAAATTCTTGAGAGCCAGCTTCTTGTCTTCTTCACCTCCTGCGATCATGTACCTGACCACATTCCAAATGATATAGATCACAGCAATAGCTATGAGCAAGTACGTGAACATATCTCCCAATTGGAGCAATCGATTGAATAAACCTTGTGTAGTAACAATGGGCTCTTGAGCAAAAGCTACAAGCGGAGCGAACATTGCGAGACCTATGACTAATTTTTTCATTTTATGTTATCTACTAATAATCTGTTTATAATCTACATTCTGGATCTGTGGAATGGTCATGTTGGGCGGTGTGGTACGAAATGTATTTAGAAGCAAGTTCACAAATCCCCAAAGTGAAATTATGAGAAACAATCCTACTATGCCCCACGTGAAATTTTTTAGAGCAGATTTTCTATCATCTCCCTCTTCGATTATCATGTATCTCACCACATTCCAAATGATGAAGATCACGGCGACAGCCATGAGGATGTATGTGAAAAGATTTCCTATATCTATGAGCTTAGCGGCCAGAGAATTGACGTCGCGAATAGGAGTAGTCTGAGCAAAAGCTACTGTAGGAATCAAGATCGTAAGAGCTGTGATAATTGTCCTTTTCATTGTTCAATGATCGCCCAGAATATTATACATCAACGTCGATATAAAATTCTGAAGGCTTGTGGATTAGTCGGATTCTTCTACGGGAACCAAAGTCCTCACCCGCCTTCCACCAGAACCAGAGCCCTGTGGGAATATATTTGTTATCTCGTTCCAAGACCCCGGGGTATTGCTTCCATTGTCGAGATTGAAGGTATTCTGGAGAATATTCACCAGTCCCCAGAATGAGAAGATGAGGAAAAATCCGATGATGCTATATATCACATACGTCTTGGCTTCATTCTTGTCGGAATCCGCATCTATGATGAAATACTTGATCACATAGAAGATGAAGAAGAACGTGGCCAAAGCCATGAGCAACACTAGGGCAAGATTGAGATATCTAACTACCACTTCCACCAAGGAGGCTAGAGTCTCTCCAGTTCGCGCAAAAGCCAAGTTCGGTATGAGAATGAGGCCAAAAATGAAAATATATTTATTCATGTTCATTGTAATATTAGTAAGTAGTAGGATTTGCCGCACCACGAGCATTGTCTACAGTCGATTGGTTGACCGCACCCGTAGCTTCCAAAGTGTTGATGACCACATTGATAATAAGTCTAGCTCCTATCACGATACCCACTCCCAATATTATGTAGCCCAGCTTTACGCCGAGCCTTTTGAGCTCCTCGGGCTTGCCTTGAGCTGCGACGAATTGGAAGCCTGTAAATATTATGAGAACAACGGCGACGAGGACCAAAACAAATGCGGCCAAGTCGGCGAAATTGTTGAGAAGCTCACCGATACTCTCGAACTTTAAAGGGTTTCGTAGAGGAAAGACACCTTGCTTGGCAGTCTCTTTATTCGCAGAGGTTTCTCTTTCCGGGGCAATGGCTGAATAACCTTCATCACCTCTATGAAATGGGTCTTGTGCAAACGCAACAGACTGATACGTGAAAAATGAGCTCGCGACTACTATCGAAACTAACACTATGTAAAAGAATTTTTTCATATTATTGTCCTAATAAAGCGTTGATGGAAGAATCCTTGGCAATCCAATTTATAATCTGATTGACTATGAACCATGCAAGGAGCATGATCACAAATCCTTTGAGCAAGCTCCAGAGAGCATCTTTTGCTCTCGACCTGTCTTTCTCAGCCCCTTTTATGTAGAGCCAACGTATGAAGAAGAATCCTAGAATCGCAATAATGACTCCTGCAGAAATTGCTATGTTGATAAGATGCTGGACTGTGAGCATCACACCATTGAAGTCGCAAGGTACGTAACCCTCAGGAATTTTTCCATTTCCAGCTTGAACGTCATTTCCATTGAACTTGATCGTGATCTCTTGCTTCAAATCTCGAAGATCAGGTCCGTCACAAACTACGAGCCTGAAGCGCTTGTCAGTGATATTGGTGTTCAACCTATCATTCAAAGTCCTCGCATCGTCATTTTGAGCCAAAACTTGGAGCGAAGTCGCACCATAAAAAAGCGAACCGACTGCTATCCAGATAAAGATTGTTATGAGTGTTTTTTTCATGTTACCTTGCATTTTATTCCATCGATCGCTCTATCGCCATTTGGTATTCAGCTCCCGCATCGTCGACTGCTTCTTTTACCCTCTTCCTGCCACTTGTGATGTCATCGATCATGTTTCCAAAAATTCTCCTCGACTGTACAATATCGATATCGAGCCAAGAACTTGAGACGAGGACTGCTTTTTCGAAATTTGCCATGTATGGATCATTCACAGAGCCTATATGAGCGACCATCACTGATGGAATATATAACTTGCTCTTCAAAGTACCCAAAGCCGTAGTACCAGCAATGATATTTGTAGCTTCATAAGCTGCTCCGGGGTTTGGAGAAGATTTGACTATAGAAAAACCATACATCTTCCCATATCCAGAGATCTTGCCTCCTGACTTGGCTTGAGGAAGAGGAGCAACATCAAAATTCAAGTTAGGATTTTTGGCACGGATGTCCTGAATCTCCGAAGCAAATCCAAAATATGTGGCCAACGAACCAGACAAGAATGATGTCTTGTCATCTACCAAACCCCTGTTCCATGAATACTCCGGATCTGTCGGATTTGCGAAATGGCTAAAATATTCCACAGCGTATTGGGGATCAAAGCTCACATTGGTCCTGAGTGTCGATTGTACCTGACCTTCACTGTTCCTTGCAGTCACTGGATTGCCGACCTGCATCATGAGGGTTCCGAGAAGCTCTCTGGCATTGGCTATATTGTTGAATGTACCCATCGCAACTGCGCTCTTTCTGATGTTGCCGTTCTTATCCTTTGAAGTGATCTTGGGAACTACGACATCAAAGTCGCTCCAGTACTTTGGATGTGAAGCAAATCCAGAAGTATTGTAGATATCCATATTCCAATACATGACCAATGGGTCTACCGTAAATGGCGTAGCCAATATACCCTCGTTTCCGAGATACATCCGAGCTTGTGGTATATATGCATTCATAAAATCTCTTTGTGAAAACCATTCATATGGGATAGATAGGATCTTGTCCAAATGTGGCAATAACATATCTGACGGCAAAAGTATGGCGTCTGGTCCCATACCCCTCGCGAGAGCTTGGACGAATTCTTGTCCAAATGAATCAGGATTCTTTTGGACATAGGTCACAGAAAGTGACTGCTTTTGAGAGTTATTGATCTCAGCTACATGCTGATTGAAAATATCTTGAGGAAAAGTGCCCCAAATGGTGATGTGAGGCAAAGTCGATGTCGCCGTGTTATTTTTGTACGTTGCAAAGGCTATGATACCGCCTATAAGAGCTAAGAAGAATACTGCCAAAGTTGCTATTTGAAATTTACTCATTATTTTTTATCTTATGAATACCATCCCATAATGATGGTCACCGGCATTGAAGCTAGTATCGAGCTTGAATCCCGCTTTTTCGAAAAGCATCCGAGCATCGTTCGAATTGACAATGGTTTTTGGGCCGAGCGAGCTCACTTCGCTCCAATCTATCAGCATGACTTTGCCATTGGGTTTGAGTATGCGTTTTATTTCGAGGACAAAATCATCTTTGTGTTCGACTTGAAAGAGTATATTCGAAGCAATCACCCTATCAGCTATGGATTCTTTTACCTTGGTTCCGCCCACCTTCTCGACATTGCCCCAGATGACTTCTATATTCCGGAGTCCTTGCGAAGCGCCTACCGAGCGCAATCTTTCGAGCAAGTCTTTCATGACGTCAACGGCATATACTCTTCCAGTATTTCCAACTCTCTTTGCAGATTCCAATGAGTAAAACCCTGAGCCTGCGCCCAAGTCAACTACCCTCATTCCGTCTGTGAGCCCCAATTTTGCACAATTGGAAGCAGGATCTGAGAACATGGGTATATTTTACCTTATATATATGGATATGGAGATGTGGACAAGAAAAGGGCGGAACGCATGTAAAAGGGGCTAAATAAGTTACCTGAAGACAAAATTCATCTTCATACCGATAATACTCCAACTACTCCAACATTGAATTTTGTCTGAAGGGAACCTTATTTAGCCCCCTTTAGAGTGCAAATCTGTAGAAAAACTAGAGACAGATCAGACTGGCCAGAGAATCACCTTCTCGAAGTTTCATGACTCGGACACCTTGGGTCGGACGGCTCAAAGTCGGGATTTCCTTTATGGCAATGCGGATGACCTGGCTCTTTTTGGACATAGCAACGATCTCAGCATCGTCGTCAGTGACTACCCTAGCGCTCAGAAGAGGGCCAGTTTTGGAGGTGACATTCATAGTGAGAATACCTGAACCACCACGGTTTTGGACTTTGTATTCGAAAAGATCGGTCTTTTTGCCATAACCATTGGCACCCATCACAAAGAGAGCGGGATTTTTGGCGTCATCTGAGACAACGTCGGCCGAGATGACAGCATCGCCTTTGCCAATCTTGATGGCGCGGACTCCAGCGGCATTCCTGCCCATCTCCCTGATGTCATCCTCATCAAATCTGATGGACTGTCCATCACGAGTAGCAAGGACGATAGTATCTTTTTTTGATACAAATGAAGCGGATATGAGCTCGTCCCCGTGATCGAGTGAGATAGCAATAAGGCCAGATCGCCTCACGTCGCGGAATTGTGAAGCAGCTGTTTTCTTGCCTGTGCCACCCTTTGTGATCATGAGAAGAGAAAGATTCTCTGCAGCCTTTTTGTCTTTTGGAACCGCAAGAATAGAAGTCACCTTCTCTCCATCGGAAAGAGACAGGAAGTTCATGATGGATTTGCCTCTCGTCGCCCGACGTCCCTCGGGAATATCATACATCTTGATCTGATAAGCTTTTCCCTTATCAGTGAAGAATAAGAGATCATTGTGTGTGGTCGCATATACGAGATGGGTGATAAAGTCCTCTTCCTTTGTGTCGAGGTCGACGACTCCAACACCACCGCGCTTTTGCTGACGATACTCCCCTGGATCTGTACGCTTCACATAGCCTCCCTTCGTGAGTACTAGAACAGACTCCTCGTCGGCGATGAGGTCTTCGGGATGAAAATCTTTGACTCCGTGCTTCACTATACGCGTACGTCGGTCGTCACCATACTTGGCTCTGACTTCACTAAGCTCGGTTTTGATGATGCCTCTCACCTTCTTCTCACTGCCCAAAATGCTCTTGAGCTCTTCGATGAGCTCTTGAACTTGCTCAAGCTCTTCCAGGACCTTCTTGCGCTCCAATCCTGCGAGCTTCTGCAAGCGCATATCCAAGATGGCTTGAGCTTGGATATCGGAGAATTTGAACTTTTTGACGAGATTGGCGTGAGCTTCTATAGCGTCTTTGGATGCTCGGATAAGCGAAATGATGGCGTCAATATGGTCAAGCGCCTTCTTCAAACCGAGCAAGATATGCTCTCGAGCTTCTGCGGCATTCAAGTCGAACTGTGTCCTCCTGCGGATGACGTCTATCCGATGGATTATGAATTCTTGGAGGATCGTCTTTAGGGACAAAGTCTGAGGAACACCATTCACTAGTGCCACAGTATTGACGTGAAAGACCTCTTCGAGTTGAGTGTGCTTGTAGAGGAGATTGAGGACCTTCTCTGGATACGAGCCCTGTTTGAGATCCAAAACTATGCGCATCTCCATGTCAGATTCGTCGCGCAAAGCCTTTACGCCTTCGACTACTTTGTCGCGAACTAGATCAGCAATCTTCATGATGAGCTCGCTCTTGTTCACACGGAATGGAATGGAAGATATAACAATTTGGTATGCGCCTTTTTTGTCTTCGACTATTTCTGCTTCTCCACGGACAGTTATGCCACCACGACCGGTAGTATATGCATGATGAATGTCTTTCTCGCCATATATAACTGCGCCCAATGGAAAATCGGGGCCTTTGATGAACTCAAGAAGATCTTCTGTCGTTGCGTCTTTGTTGTCTATGAGATGAGTGGTGGCATCGACGACTTCTCTCAAGTTGTGAGGGGCTATGTTAGTCGCCATACCGACAGCGATGCCGAGCGTGCCATTTAAGAGAAGATTTGGAACTGCTGTAGGCAAGACAGAAGGCTCTTGCTTTGTACCATCATAGTTCGGCCTGAAGTCGACTGTATTCTTGTTGATGTCGCGAAGGAGCTCGCTAGCCATGCGAGACATCTTGGCCTCTGTATAACGCATAGCAGCTGGTGGATCTCCATCGACTGTTCCAAAGTTTCCTTGACCATGGACCAACGGATATCTCATCGTAAATGGCTGGGCCATCTTGACCATAGAGTCGTATATGGCTGCATCACCGTGTGGATGGTAGTTTCCCATAGTGTCTCCGACGACCACTGCTGATTTGCGGACCTTGGAGCTAGCCGTCAAACCTTTTTCGAACATTGCATAGAGGATGCGTCTATGCACAGGTTTGAGACCGTCTCTCACATCTGGAAGAGCGCGGTCCGTGATGACAGTCATCGCGTAGTCCAAAAAAGACTCACGCATCTCTGTTGAGATGTTGCGCGAAATCACTCCTGATCCTACTCGTGGTTGTTCTCCATCTAATAGTGGTTGGGATTTTTTGGCCATATAATAACGAGGCCTGACCAATAGTCTGACCTTTTGTGAAAGTATAGCAAATTTGAAGCCTTTTGAAAAGGCTTTTTAGCTATATCCGTGGCGGTATTATCGATCTGGAAGGACTTCGATGCTAGAGTATTCTACTTTTTTTGCGCCGAATACGAGCTCCTTTATATCTGTGAACAATGTGCCGACTCCTGCAACCAGAGTTTTCCCTGGAGTATCTGCATTCTGGACTTTTTTGGCTACAGCTGATTGCATCTGGCTCCCACTATTCGAGAAAGATCCGAGCCAAAATACAAATATGATGGCCGTGATACCAAAAGACGACCAAAAAGAAATCCTCTTTCTCACATGTTCAGGTTTTGATCGCAAACTTTGGAGATGCTGATCGATGCTCATGGAGATATTATACTACTCTTTTTGAAGTACAACCACCTCTGCATCTTTGCCATCGAGGTCCTTTTTCTTGAGTGTGAGCTTTGGCTCGGCTTTGGGACTTTCTCCAGATTCTTTGAGGAAAGCTTTGAGAGCGTCCTTGGACCCTATGTCGCCATAATGTATCGGAATCATTATTTTTGGGCCAATCGACACCGCTAACTTATAGGCTTGTTCTGGATTGAGAACACCATCGCCTCCAATAGGCACGAACAATATATCGACATCATCTATAGCTTCGTCTGTCTCCGCTGGCAATTCGGGAGTATTCACTGCACCCAAATAGCAGATGTTCATACCTTCAAGAGAAACTGTAAATACAGTATTTATCCTATCTTCTCCGCCATAGGTTGATTTTGAATATAGTCCTTTGATGAACACTCCACCAACTTCATATTCTCCAGGCCCTCGAATAACGAATGGCTTCTTCTCGCCAAAACTCAGCTGATCGACGCCATTCATATCCTCGTGGTCGATAGAAGAAAGTACGATGTCTGCTCCAAACTTGGAAGTTTTGAGTGAGGAGTCTTTTGAGACTGGATTCATCGCTATGGTCGTATTTCCGAACTGGACTTTTACAAATTCTGCGCCTAAATAAGTGATTATCATGCATGGATGGTATCAAATTTTAGGCGCTTTGAATAACTTGACTTACTTACAAACGTAATATATAGTTCGATTAGAGTGATTTATGCAAAATAATAAAAAAGAAAATAAGATCGTGCTTATTGTGGATGACAATCCTGACATCACCGAACTGGTCGTCCAAATGTTGGAGGATAGAATAACCTTGATCCCTATCGTAGCGTTGACGTGTAAGGACGCCATTGAACACCTCCGTAATTCATCAGTCGCTTTGGTTATCACTGATTTTCAGATCCCCCGTGGAAGAGAAGGCGGGATCATATCTATGACGGCCAAGGCAAAGGATCCTTCGATAAAGGTTATCGTCCTTTCAGGCCTAAATCAGGAAATCGTCAAAACTCATTGTGAGGCAGACGTCTTTCTGAGCAAACCCTTTGAAATGGGTGATCTCCTGAATGCTGTGAGAGAATGTGGATTTTGAAGGTGCCTCTGGAACCACAACGCCCAGACATCAGACCCGTGCATTCATGCATGGGTCTTTTATTTTCTATTAATGAATAAGTAGTTAATAGAGGTACAACATCTCTTTTTCGAGCACTTCGCGCATCTAAAGTGAGACTTAACTTGCGCGAAGTGTTGTAAAAATGAATGCTGTACCCGAGAGAAAATACGTTTTTGGCCGCGTTTTTTTGGACCGATAGACAAATCCCCTTCTTTGAGTTACGATGTGAACAAATGGCTTAAAGCCGTTTTATTGTTCGTTGTTCGTGATTAATAGGACGCATCATCCCGCAGCTAGCATTAATAAATTAAAAAGCGGAGCGCGCCACAAAATGTTCAAAAAAATAAAAGATACGTTGGTCGGTCAAACCGACACAGAGACAAAGTCTGAGACAAGAACAGATTCTGACAAGCCAAAGGAAAAAGAAATGGAGCTCACAGATGAGCAGAAGCAGTCGCTTATGGGCAAACTCTCAGCCACGATGAAGAATCCTCCGGGAATCGGAGATCTTGTCGAAGGTCCGGTGATCGCTATAGAAAAATCATCAGTTTATGTAGACCTCGCTCCATTTGGAACGGGTATTATTTATGGCCGAGAATTCATCATAGCTCGTGACGTCATCAAGAAAATCAATATAGGCGACGTCATCGCAGCCAAGATCGTCGATAACACTCATAAAGAGGGTTATTTTGAGCTATCTCTAAAGGAGGCTCGACAGGCTCTCATCTGGAATGAAGCTGAGATCGCTATCAAAGAAAAGAAAGTCCTCGATCTTCCAGTCAAAGAAGCCAACAAAGGAGGTCTTCTCATCGAATGGCAAGGCATCGTGGGATTTCTCCCCGCTTCACAGCTCAAAGCTGAGCACTACCCTCGCATATCTGATGGAGACAAGGACAAGATCCTCGAAGAATTGAAGAAGCTCGTCGGTACACGCCTACAGGTTGCTATCATCACTGCAGATCCCAAGGAAGGCAAGCTTATCTTCTCTGAAAAGGGATCTGAGCAGAAAGAGAAAGAAAAGATTGTCAGCAAATACGAGATCGGCGATGCGGTTGACGGCACAGTCACTGGAGTCGTTGATTTCGGAGTATTCGTCAAACTCGAAGAAGGACTCGAAGGCCTGATTCACATTTCAGAGATCGACTGGGGTCTCGTAGATGATCCTAGGAACTTTGTAAAGGTTGGTCAAAAGATAAAGGCTAAAATAATAGAGATCAAGGATGGCAAGATCTCCCTCTCATTGAAGCAACTCAAACCAAATCCTTGGACCGATGCCGCCAAGAAGTTCAAGAAAGATATGCCTGTATCTGGAG
>CAZJQW010000006.1:8505-21012 GCA_964548575.1 uncultured Candidatus Saccharibacteria bacterium | reverse complement strand
CCGAAAAATTGACTAAACCAAAGAGAAAGGCTCCCAAGCGCACGAGAACCAAAAAGTCTGGAAGCTCGAGTACTTCGTCTTCTTCTTCATAAAATGACCGAACTCGACCCAAATAGCCGTAGGTTCTGTTAGTAGCTCTCTAATTGCGTCAAAATACCTTTTAGTTAAGACGCCTTATAAGCCAAAAATCATAAATGACTATAAACGTAGTCAATCCTTGAATTTTGGCAGAATTGAGGTAGTGTATAGGTAGTCAAAAACGATCTTTATGAGCGATATAATATTAGGCCAACCTTTCAAAAGGTACGGCCCATCTGAGACATTGACCCTATTCAATCAGGCTACATGGGTGCACTCCGAAACAGTGACAAATGGAGAACCAGTTCTAGTCTTGAACGGATTCACGATCTACTTCGAGCCTCTATTCAAGGAAATGCCCGAAAAAAAGGACGCTACTCCTTTTTCACTCCACCTAAGTTGCGGAGATGACAGCTTCGTGAAGCATGGTTTCATACCAGACCATGTGGCTGAACGAATTTTGAGGTCAAAAGAAGCTCCCATGTCCCTCAGGGGACTACCGAATCAAAGCGAGAAGCTTTATCTCACGACATGTCCGGACTTCACAAGAAATCAGTTATTCTTGGTGACCATCAAAATGGTCTTTCTTCCTGAAGAGGGTCCCACCACAGGTCTCGTCGCCTAAAATCGCCGAGAAGCTGCTCCGCCACCTACGCAAAAGCGCACCTCGATAATCTCGGTGCGCTTTTTTCTTTCTTACTTTTTGCGACCCCCTAGTTACTAATTACTATTTACTAGTTACCCTGCAATTCTACGATTTGCGATTTCTACTTTCTACTTTCTACTTTCCGACTACCATGCAAAGTGTGCAAACGCCTTGTTGGCTTCCGCCATCTTGTGCACGTTCTCACGCTTCTTTACGGCTTCGCCCTCATTCTTTGAAGCGGCAATGATTTCGTCAGCAAGCTTCAAGTGAATAGGTGTACCCTTTTTGGAACGAGCGGCTTCGATGATCCATTTCATAGACAAAGCCTGTTTTCGCTCTGGACGAACTTCGCGAGGGACCTGATAGTTGGCACCTCCCACTCTTCTAGATCGGACTTCCATAGCAGGAGAGGTATTCTTGAGAGCAGTCTCGAAGAGCTCGAGAGGATTCTCCACTTTTGCCTTTTCCTTTATAGCTTCCATGCAATCGCTAACGATCTTTCGAGCAACGTTCTTCTTGCCAGACTCCATGATGTAGTTGATAAACTTGCCCAACTTTATGGAATTGTAGTTGAGGTCAGCTCTAAGGTCACGCTTTATGTTTAGTTTTCTTCGCATGTTATTTAGGCTTTAGCGGCTTTTGGACGCTTGTTACCGTATTGGCTTCGACCTTTCCTTCGGGCTTCTACTCCAGCACAGTCCAAGACTCCTCGGACGACTGAATATCGAAGACCTACGTCCTTCACACGTCCTCCTCGTAGCAAAACTACTGAGTGCTCCTGAAGGTTATGACCCATTCCCGGAACGTAAGCAGTGACTTCAAGTCCGTTTGTAAGGCGTACGCGAGCAATCTTTCGAATAGCAGAGTTAGGCTTCTTTGGTGTCTTCGTCGTGACTTTGACGCATACTCCTCTCTTGAATGGAGCCGGGAAGAACTTCGGCCTATTCTTGATGGTGTTGAATGTGCGTGTTAGTGCCACTGACTTCGACTTCTTTTTGAAGATCCTCCTGCTCTTCTTTATGAGTTGATTTATTGTTGGCATTTTTTATTAATTTGTAAAGGTAAGTTTGCGAGACAGTCCGATTGATTGCGATCTGCCGCCGAACAGCAATTTCACCGCTGTCAGTGAACTCTTCACTAGGCGGCTCTCAATAGGACTGTCGAGAAAATCTTACCTTTACTATGCTAGGTGGCTCAAATGAAGTTCTTCACCGCTTTTGGCTTGAGAACATGCCTTGGCGATTACTCATTCTTGCCTGAATAATGTACTAATCCTCAAAGAGGACAGTGAACGAAAGATATCACGGCAATACCTAAATGGCAATACCGGTAATGAGCCTAAATATGGCTGGAACAATGGGCCAAATAATCTGCCAAACAAAGAATATAGCCAAAATGACGAACAAAGGTCCAAATCGCTCGAGGGTCATGCGGACATTGCCATATTGCTTTGGGAGCAAAGGCAGAAGCAACTTGGAACCATCGAGCGGAGGAAGAGGCAGGAGATTGAATATGGCTAACATAATATTGATAAGGACAATGAAAGTCATAACTGCCATAACAGGATCAGAAAGAGTCGCGCCAACAGCCAAGAATCGCAAGGCGAGACCGAAGATAAGAGCAATGAGCAGATTTGAGGCTGGTCCAGCGGCAGCGATCAGGAATTCTCCTCTCCTTCTATTGGTCAGATTGTATGGGTTGTATTCGACAGGTTTGGCCCAACCGAAGGTAAACCCAGCCAAAGAAGTCAAAAGAGGCACCAGAACAGAGCCGACTGGGTCCAAATGCTTCAAGGGGTTAGCCGTGAGCCTCCCCTGCATTCTCGGTGTAGGATCTCCCAATCGATCAGCCATAAGACCGTGAGAAACTTCATGGAGAACGACAGACATTATAAGGATAGCTATGGAAATTATGAGCATATAATTGACAGGGCTTGAATGTAATACAACCCTATGTTACCATACGTTCTCACAACTATGGCAAAAGTCTGCGCAATAACCAAGAGAGGATCAGTAGTCGGCGGTCGATATTCGAACCGTACGCGTGCTACTCAGTTCAACCCTTGCGGAACAATGCGCCGATATCCCAACATACAGCGCAAGCGAATATACATTCCTGAGCTCAAGAAAACAGTAGTCATAGACATTTCGACCCGCGGACTTAGGACTATACAAAAGAACGGAGCATTTCGAACTCTCAAACAAGCAGGAATCATATAATCTCAAAAACTCCGAAAGGAGTTTTTTATTTTCACAATTCAGTTTATTCAACGCAAGTTGGACACGCTCATTTCGCCCTTGTCTATGACTATGCGAACGCCCTTTCCTATTCTCACGTTATATCTATTGCTGTCTAGAACTCCGGCTAGAGGATCAGTCTTCATTTTCGCACTAGTTTTTTTCTTCTTTGAAGTTTTTGTTATTTGCTTTGAAAAGACCAAATAGTCTGGCCTGATCTTATCAATTAGCTCGAATGAGAGTGTCTCAGGCGATGCGCTGTTACTAAAGATGATGACGGTGCTCGAATTCTCGTCTGACACTATAGTCTTTGCGATATGATTCTGGACCTTTGTAGTCGCATTTCCAATAAAAACGATTCGATTGTCTCCATAAGTTATCTCAAATAGGAGCTCAGGTGAGCTCGCTTTCGAATATTCGAAACCGACCGACGAAGGAAACAATATTCTGAGCTTTACATCGTGATCCAAGTCCAATACATCTCCATCTGCAATTTCCTTCACCAAAATACCTGATGCCAATACAGCTTTTTTGAAATCTTTATATGTCTCGTCTGTAGAGCTCGTCATCCCCAAAGAAGTTAAGCTAACGGAAGGTGTTACGATCTGGCCAAGTTTGAATCGGCCCAAGACGTCTATCAGTCCAGAAGAATTCTTGCCTTCTTCATTGGTCGCAAATATATATTCGATCCTTTTTGAATAGAAAGGCATGATGCTGGTGATCATTCGGATAATCTCTGAATTCCCACCACCATCTATGATTATTCGCCTGTCATTCGGAGTCCTTATGAATATAGACCTCCCGCTTTTCAAATTGAAGACATAGGCTTCGAATAGAGGCGGACGATGCTCCTGTTTATAGACATGCATAGTTAGGCCAGTCGTGATCACAAATGCTATTATCATAAGAGCCCATCTATTCATATCGACAATGTACTCTGAAAGAGTGAAATCGATATCAATAAAGCATCAAAACGGATTAAAAATCGTATTATCATTATATGCAAAAATTCACACCACTCACCTTCTTGGTCCCTCCTCTAAAAGGAATGAGAGAAACTACTATCAAAGAGCACATCAAGCTATACGAAGGCTACGTGAGCAATGCTAATTTAGTCATTCAGAAATTAGAAGATCTCAAGAAGGATGTCGAAGCCAATGCATACACCATAAGCGAGCTAGGACGACGGTTTTCATTTGAATTCAACGGTATGCGCAATCATGAGATCTATTTCAAAAGCTTGGAAGGAGGTGCGCAGGAAATGCCAGAGTCAAAGTTAAGGCAAGCTATTGAGAAACAGTGGGGATCCATGACCAATTGGCAAAATTCGATAAAGTCTCTGGCTATGACGAGAGGTATCGGCTGGGCCATGCTCTATTTCGACCATTCGAGCAAACAACTTTTGAATTCGTGGGTCGACGAACAGCATTTGGGACAGCTCCAGAATTGCGCTCTAATCTTTGGCATAGATATGTGGGAACACTCGTATGTCGCAGACTACCAGCCATCAGGCAAGAAAAAATACATCGAAGACTTCATGAGCAACGTCAATTGGGATTTTGTGGCAAAGAACTCCGAGGAATATTTCTCATAAGGAAAAACGATACGAGGACAGCGTAAAAGACGATAACGATCGCTCCAGAGAATTTTGGTACATGGATAGAAGAGAATGAAAACTTGGCAAATTCCTCCACGATCACAAGCTCATATGAGAGCAAAAGATGTGCGACCCATCCTACAGCTTGACCGATAATAGGGACGGTCATTCCTGCTAGACCTGTCGTGGCGACTACTAGCATCGTAAGAGGTATAAATGGCAACACTAGAATATTTACGACCATCCCTATTATCGAGAGCTGTCCCATCATGTACAAGATAAATGGTGAAACGAATACCTGTGTGGCCAATGTCGATGCGACTATGCCTCTCATCCCATATCTTTCGGTTATCCAGCCGAGCCTCTTCTCGAGAGGAGATGCGAGCGCGATAAGGCCCACAGTTGCCAAGAAAGAGAGCTGGAAAGATGGATCGAAGAGGAGTATGCGAGGATTTTCTATGAGCATGGCTAAACCCGCAAAGACTAGAGCTATCCGAACATCATAGTCTCTTCGCGCAAGATCCGCAGAGAGTGCGATGCAAGCCATGAAGCAAGAGCGGACAACTGTAGCTCCACCTCCGACCATCACTCCGAAAGCGACGATACCCAGTGCGCCCGCTATGATGCCCCAAGTCCGAGGCAAAGAAGACAGCATCTTCCGAAGAGCGTCAGCGATGATTGTGATGTTATATCCCGAGAGAACAACTATGTGAATGAGACCAACTGCTCGAAAATCATCGAGAAGATCTTTTCCAAGCGCCGCTTTCTCACCGACGACAAGTCCCGAGGCCAATGCCGCATGCGGATCTCCCAAACTCCTTTCGAGACTTGCGACAAAGCTCCTCTTTATTCCATAGAGCACCGATTCTACTCTTCCTAAAAAACTTAGCGATTCTTCACCCTCTCTCGGCGAGTCTATCTTTTTGACTATGGCGCTCTTCATCTCTAGGTGCACTCCGTCTTTAGCGAGATAGTTCACATAGTCAAAAGCTCTGCCATCTTCGCTTTTGAAATTCCTGGGGGCAGAGATCTTGCCTGATGCAGAGACTATATCTCCAAAAGCAAACCTAGGATACAGCTTCGTCTTCACTCTTACCAAAATATCAGTCCCGCATTGTTTACCCACATCTGAAACTGAAACAGTCGGTGAAATAGTCCTCGCTCTCAACAAGAATATCTGCCCTGAATCCTTTCGTTCAGGCTCAGCCTCGATCATGCCTTCTGCAAATACTTTCTCTCCGGAACAAGGATCAACAAACAGAATAGGCCGAATCCCAGCAGTCACAAACCTAAAGCCTGCAGCTGAAACGAGCAAGCTCCAAAAAATCCATGCGCCCATTTTCATGTGCATGGATTCTATATCGTCAAGATGAAATCTGTCTCAAATCTTTCTAAAAACCAGATAAAAACTGATTTTTTATAGTGTCTTCTTCTTCTTTGGTCAGAGCTTTTTTGTATCGAGCTCCTTTTACTCCTTTCACTCTCTTTTCACATTCAGGCCAGGTATGATGGATCTCTATCCGACCACCTACAAGGCTCACATATGAAAAAGCTTTGATTTTGGATCGGTCTCTGGATGATTCCTTATTACTCGCTAGTTCGAGGTCTTGCGAAACATCAGTCACATTCTTCACAAAATATTTCTCAAGAGGTCCATCGTAGAGATCGATGTCTGCGCCCAAAGCAAAGCTCGTGGCTATCTCATCGCATCTCTCATTGCCCACGACTCCGACGTGGCCACCCACGTATTTCCATTGAATATCCTTTCCTTGAACAGCAAGGTCAAGCTTCATCCAAAGATCTTTATTCGAAACATCATCCTTGGTCTTTGTTTGCCAACCATTCCTCTTCCATCCTCCTATCCATTGTGTGATGCCTTTTATGAGGTAGGAGGAATCAGAATAGATAATGACTCCTTGGGAACACTCATCTAAAATGGGATGCGATAGCGCAGATATGGCCGCCTGGATCTCCATACGATTGTTCGTAGTCATCTTTTCAAATCCCCCGAGCTCCACCACGTTGTCGAGATAGACTATGATCGATCCCCAACCGCCTGGACCTGGATTACCTTTGGACGCTCCATCAGTAAAAATTATGGCTTTATTCTCTTTCATAAAACTATTTTATCATGATATCTTCTATCCTGAGCCTGATTTCCGATCTACCCATGAAAAGAGATTTTTCTACAGAAGCCACCATGTCGAGCTTCTTTCCACCTGCGACTTGATCCGCCCAATCAGAACCAGAACCAAAGAATGAGATCGCATTGACCTTACCATGCGACGTCTTGAAAGACAGTTCGACATGATCTCCTGTCTTGCCGAACTTTCTTATCGAATGAGGTGTGACATCTCTGAACAAAAAAATTGGCTTGGGATTTCCGACTCCAAAAGGGGCGAGCTTCGATATGTCTCCATACAATCCCGCATTCACATCATCTATGCCAATCTCCATATCGACCATTTTTTCTCCCATATCCTCAAGCACATTCATCTTCCCATCCAAGATCTTCGACATGGCTTCATTTAGCCTTTGATCGAGGAAATGTATCTGTTCATTTGAGACCGAAAATCCTCCTGAGTGTTTGTGCCCGCCAAATTGGGATATGATCCCCGGCTCGACTGCCCTCATGAGATCGACTACATGAGTCAGCCCCTCAGACCGACAAGATCCTTTGATGATATTTTCTCCATCTCTTCCCCACAAGAAGACTGGCCTATTGAATTCTTCTGCGCACGAGTTCGCCGCAAGACCCAAAAGAGATGGGCGCCACTCGGGATTGCCGAGCACGATCACAGATGGAACCGTCGAGCCATGCCTCTCTCTGACCTGTCTCTTCACTTCTTTGACCAAAGATGCGACGACTCCTTTGCGCTCGCTATTGATGAGTTCCAATTTTTCCGCACTGGACTTCGCCTCATCGTCAGTCTTAGCTGAGAGCAGACGAAAAGCATCCGCAGGCGAACCCATCCTAGAGGCGGCATTGATCCTAGGTGTGATCATAAAGGCGATGTCATCCTCAGAAAGGTGAGACTGGTTGATCCGAAGCTTTCGCAAAAGATGCATGATGCCTTTGCGAGGGCTCTTCCTCAAGACAGACAACCCAAAGTACGCAAAAGTCCTATTCTCGCCTACTAAAGGAACCATGTCCGACATCGTTGCTATGCCTACAAGGTCCAAGAGCCATTTCTCCATTCCCTCTTTGAGTCCGAGCCGGTCTAGCTTGAGTATCGATTGGATGAGCTTGTAAGCCACTCCGGAACCACAAATATTCTTGTCTGGATACGCGCAATCTTTCTGCTTTGGATCACAAACTGCAAAAGCTGGAGGCAATTCGTTCGGAGGCTCATGATGGTCCGTTACTATCACATCCATGCCTTTCTCTATTGCCAAAGCGATCGCCTGAGTATCCGTGATCCCACAATCCACAGTGATGACCAATTCGACACCTGCATCGGCCAGCTCTTTCACCGCATTCTCATTCACTCCAAATCCTTCATCGTGCCTATGCGGTATATATATAATAAAATTCGTAAATCCTATTCGATGGAAAAAGTCGTCGAATATGCAAGCCCCAGGGATGCCGTCTGCATCATAATCTGAGTATATCGCTATCTTTTGACCTTTTTTTATGGCTTCTATGATCCTCCTGCCGGCTTTTTCTGCGTCTTTCATAAGATGAGGATCGTGCACGGTAAGATCGTAGTCTGGACAGAGGAAATCCGAGGCTTCACTGATCGTCTTCACGCCCCTATGGAACAAAAGGTGCGCCGTCAAAGGAGACAATACCGAGAGGCTGTCTCTCTCTTCGCTCGTAAGGGGTCGGCGAACCGAATATGACATGGAAAGAGTATACCACTCGTCCATATTCGTATATAATTACACCATGAATGAATGTATATTTTGCAAGATTGTAAGGAAAGAGATCCCGGCGAACATAGTCTACGAGGATGAAAAGTTCATCGCCTTCCTCGACATCCGTCCTATTTCAGTCGGACACACCCTCGTTATACCAAAGGAGCACTACAGGTGGGTCTGGGATGTTCCAGATCAGGGTCTGTACTTTGAAGTTGCAAGCAGAGTTGCCAAAGCTCAAAAGAAAGCTTTTGACGTAGATATGGTATTGAGCAAGATAGTCGGTGAAGAAGTTCATCACGCGCACATTTGGGTATATCCTGATTCGAAAGCCACAGGAGACAAGAACGCCTTCGAAGCGAACGCTGCAAAAATCAGGGAAAATATCTAATTACCCGACCTCTTCTCCCTGCATCCAGCGATTCTGCGATTTCTAATTACTAGTTACCTGCGCTTCTGCGATTCCGTGATTTCTATTTTCCATTTTCCACTTTCTATTCTCCAGCTAGCGCTTCTATACCCGGCAGAGTCCCTTCTGCCAAGAAATCAAGCATCGCCCCTCCTCCTGTTGATACAAATGTAAATTGTTCGTCTATGCCCAAATCCGAAATAGCATTCACAGTATCCCCACCTCCGATCATTGTGACTGATCCTCTTTTTGTGGCTTCGGCCATTATCAAAGCCAGAGCATTGGTCGAACCGGAGTATCCCTTCTCGTAATATCCGAGCGGTCCATTCCAGAGAATGAATTTTGCATTCGATACTTCTCTCTTCAACAAATCTATAGTCTTCGGACCGAAGTCGACTATTTTTCCTTCCTTCACAAACTTGTCTATATCATAAACTTTGTTTTCTTCGTCCATGAGGTCGAGCGGTAAAGATATTTTCGGGTCATCGACATACTTGTCGAGTTCGAGATTTCCTTGACCGAGGAGAGACTTACCCACTTCATAGCGCTTCTTATGCAAAAAATCGTTGGCTATGGCCCCACCAATGAATACCCTATCTGCAATCTTCAGGAATTTATCTATCAAAGGTATCTTCGTCTCAAATTTTGATCCACCCAAGATGAAAAGAAAAGGATGCAGAGGATCAAATGCTCTGGAAAGCTCCTTTATCTCTTTGGCTAGCTCCAACCCAGCATAGCTCGGAACGTGCAAAGGGATACCTACTACGGAGGCGTGCTTTCTATGCAAAACTGAAAAAGCGTCATTGACATAGATATCGCACAAAGAAGCCAATTCCTTTGCAAGTTTTGGATCGTTCTTTTTCTCTCCTTCGAAATTCCTGACATTTTCGAGGAGCACGCAGGAACCATTTGGCATAGCATCGATGCTTTCCTGTGCCTTTTTATAATCTTTTATGAATTTGCAATCGATACCTATAGACAACAATTCTTTTACCAAGAAATCATATACGGGTTCAAGGGAAACATTTTCTCCTTCGCGAGTCTCAAGATGACTGATCAGTATGATTTTTGAGCCTCTCGATGAAAGAAACTTTATTGTAGGAAGGACAGAGGTAATCCGAAATCCATTGGAAACGGCTCCATTCTCGAGAGGAACATTGAAATCGACCCTGACCAATACGCGGACACCTTCGAAATATTCTATCGAATTCAAATCTCTCATTATTTTGCTTCTATTGTTCTTATAAGTTCGAGAAAAGCAGGGGCGTTCAAACTTTCTCTTCCGATCAGTAGTCCATCTACCTTGCCTACTCTCATGATCTCCTCTGCATTTCGGACATTTACTGCTCCGCCATAGAGGATCCTAGCTTTGAGCCCGGAATCTGTTCCGAACATATCTGCAAATACCTTTTTCAAGAATAAGCTCATCTCATATATAGCGTCAGTTTGCATCGCTTCGCTTGCTCCGATCGCCCAAACAGGTTCATACGCAATGATCACGTCTTTCGAATTATTCTTTGATACCAAAGAAAAGGCTGACTTGACTTGATCTCTCACAAAATCATAGTGAGAACCGCTTTCATCGCGGATCTTTTCACCAACACAGACGATAGGAGTCATACCTTGTTCAACCACAATTTTTGCTTTCTTAGCAATCAAATCTTCTGACTCTCCTCTCATTCTCTCTTCGGAATGGCCGACAATGACGTATTCGACTCCCAGATCTTTGAGCATCGAGGCTGATACGAGCCCCGTATACGAACCCGAAAACTCGGCTCCAGTGCTTTGAGCTCCTATATGGAATGTACTTGGATCATTTTTGCTTTTACAAAGCGGTATAAAGGGAAAAGGAGGGCAAATAACGATATCAACCTTTGACAATGTCTTGGCAAAGTTCCTGACTTTCTTTGATAATTTTTTTGCATCGTCCGCCTTTGCCGGATTGAGCTTCCAATTGCCGACTATGAGAATATTCATGCCCATATTGTAAACGTATTCCCATTTATAGACAAACCTCTGCATGATACAATTGAGCCATGTCAAACTCTGAAAAGGGCTTCACTCTTGTAGAAATGATAATTGTCTTGGCCATTATCGGCATATTGATATCTATATCTGTAGTAGCATTCATAAATGCCCGCAAATCGAACGAGCTCACAACCCAAACTGACAAGCTCCTCCTCATGATTGAACAGGCCAGAGCTTTGGCTCTAAATGGAAAAGGAAACGGGAATGTCGGCATCAGGTTGAGCTCAACTACCTATGAGATTTTTGTGGGCAACTCATATGTCTCAAGTGCAGATAATAAGCTCGGCCGAGTCGAAGGTCCCTATTGGATCGAAACTACATTGCCGTTTCCAAATCCAGAAATCATATTTACGAGGTTAGGAGGAGTGCCCAACCGCACTGGTACGATCAGTATAGTCGATACTCGTGATGGATCACGAAAAAAGACCATATCAATAGGCAATCAGGGTGATATTAGTGTGATACAATAGCTCAAAATGAAAGCAAGTTCCGAGAACAAAGGACTCAGCGTCGTCGAAATAGTTGTAGCTGCAGCTATTGTCCTCATCGTAGTCACTGCCGCCTCACAAGTATGGCAGCTCTATTTCAAAGTCACTCGAACTAGCTCAGAAAAGACCCAGTCCGCCCTGCTCACCGAAGAAGTCGCTGAATACATAGGAACTCTTCGCAATCGTTCGTGGAACAATCTTATATCCCCACTTCCTCTCAACACTCCTATATATGTTCGCTGGAACGGTTCTTCATATGCGACATCTACAACTCCAATACCATTCAAAGACGGCTATTCCGTTAGAGTTACTTTTTATGAACTGATGAGAAACACTGATCAAGATATTGTCTTGTCAGGAGGGTTTGCAGACCCAAAAAGCCGACATATGAAAATAGAAGTTGGTTCCGAGAATGCGACCAATATATTCACAACGACTGACCTTTTGATACACGACCTTTTCCAAAATTAATTTCATGCCAAGTCATTCACGAAAAATTTGTTTCTCTTCTCGCAACAAAGGTTTTACTTTGGTAGAGATGCTCGTATATGCAACAGGAGTAGTGATCATCATGGCCGCCATCGTCACTTCTCTAGTCTACTCATACAGGTGGTATGAGAGAGCAGTTATCCCTTCTCGAGCAGACGAGATCGGTTCATCTATAGCTTCTCGTATAACAAATGACATTCGTGCTGGTGAAACTTTAGACATAGCCACCTCTGCTTTTGGCATAGCCAATGGGCGACTGGGGCTCTATATAAAGGACGGCTCTGGAAATTCTATATACCGATCATATTCGTTGAGCGATGGCAGAGTGATCTTCAAAGAAGGGGCCACAGGCGTCCCACAGTATCTGAGTCCAGCTGATATGAAGGTGACTGACCTATCATTCTTCTATACGACTACCCCGAATTCTAAAGACATCAGATATTCTTTGAGCATCAACTATCTTTTGCGCACTTCTGCCTCCGGCAAAGCCACGAGCACATACTCGGGACAAGCCACCTTGAGAAATTCATATGAATAAAAAGATCAAAAAAACTTTATCGGGCTTGCAAGGAGGATATATCATGATCCTGAACGCCATACTTTTCATATCTATCGTATTCGTCATCATCGTCGCCTTATCTAGCTCTCTCATGTCCAGATTTGCGTCAGCCGACGGC
>CAZJQW010000006.1:0-8495 GCA_964548575.1 uncultured Candidatus Saccharibacteria bacterium | reverse complement strand
GGCGCCCTAGCTTCCAAGCAGGCCTATCTATCTGCCCACAGCGCCATAGAGGAAGGCCTTTATAGGCTCATGAATGGAAAGCCTATGAGCGATACAGAGACACTCTCGCTTGGATCTACAACTCCGCAAGTTACTTTGACGACCTTGGCAACAGGTAAACAACTAGTTGCAACATCGAACGACAAAGGGTTCGTGAGGAACATCAGGATCAACTTGAGTCTTGGTTCGGGAATATCATTCCACTATGGTATCCAATCAGGTAGAGGAGGATTTCGTCTCGACAATAGCTCTAGCGTTACAGGAAATGTATTCTCCTCAGGACCAATAACTGGTCTGAAAGAAAATTTAATAAGGGGGGATGTGATATCAGCTGGTCCAGACGGCTTGATCCAAGGTATCGTCGCAACTGGCACTGCCTATGCACACACCATCTTAGATTCGAAGGTCCACAAAGATGCTTACTATACAGTGATTGATTCCGAAACCTCATCAAATGTTGATGGTATAAAACACCCTAACAGTCCCGATCAGCCATATGTGCCATTACCTATTTCTGATGAACAAATAGAGGAATGGAAAGATTTTGCTTCTACGGGGACAACTTATACTTGTACTAGCGGGAGTTATACTATCAGTTCAGACAAAACTATTGGACCAGCAGTCATACCATGCGATCTCAATATTCGTGGAGCTACCGTGACTATATCTGGACCTATATGGGTGAAAGGTAATATAAATATCACTAACACAACACTGATACGCATGGCCCCGAGCCTCGGCTCAGAGAATGTTGCGGTCATAGCCGACAATGAAGCGAACCGCATTTCGAGTAGCAGGATAACCATCGGCAATCAAACAAGTTTTCAGGGTTCAGGCTCCGCAAACTCTTTCGTATTTCTAATTTCGCAAAATAGTAGTGCCGAACAAAACAATCCTTCGACTCCATATGAGGCCATAACAATGAACAATGGCGCCTCCGCTCTAGTTGCCTATGCATCTCACGGTCTCATTTCTCTCGCTCAGAGCGTCAGTGTCAAAGAGGTTACCGCTTACAGAATCACTTTGAGAAACTCATCCAATGTTATATATGATACTGGTTTACCTTCGGTCTTATTCAAAGCTGGTCCTGGAGGTAGCTACGAGATAATTGACTGGATCGAATACTAGGTCCGCCATCGCTTTTCGACCGAACTTAGATCACATTCACGAGAGAATACATAGGTTGGATCATAGCAACTGCAAAGAATCCCACAGCGGCTCCGATAAGTAGAAGCAAGAACGGCTCTATGATGGTCGACATGTCTTTTGTCTTTTGGCTGACGTCTTCTTCATAATAGTTCGCAACCCCCATGAGCATCTCGCCTATCTTTCCTGTTTCTTCACCCACGCTCATCATCTCCGAGAAGAATACGGGGTAAAATTTGGGATTGTTATCGAAAGTTTTGGACATGAGCTCGCCAGTCTTTATCGCGGAAGCCGCCTTGACCAAGATCTCTCTAAAATAAATATTTTGAACGACTGCCGAAGTTATGATGATGGACTCGACCACATCAACCCCAGACCCGAGAAGCGACGAAAGGGTTCGAGCTGTCCTAGCGGTGTTCACCTCCTGAACCAGAGGACCGATAAGAGGGATCCTGAGCATACCTGCATGAATTACCCTCTTTCCAGAAGGAGTTTTTTTCCAGTAGAAGAGAGCGGATATTATCATGATCACGACGACCAAGACTGGCAAACCGTGATTTTGGAGGAGCGTGCTTATCCCGAGGACGATCTGAGTTGTGAAAGGAAGCTCGACATTGAGCTCAGTGAATGTTTTCAACAGTGTCGGAACGACGAAGACAAACATGAGTATAGCTATGAGCAACATGGCAAAGACGATGACAGCTGGGTACATGAGTGCGCCCCGAATCCTCCTTTCAAGAGAATATGAGCTGTCCATCTGAGAAGCAACAACCTTGAGCGAATCTGCCAGAGTTCCCGACTGCTCTCCTGCATGGACCATGGCGATGAAAACTTCAGGGAAAACTTTTTTGTGCTCGGAAAGCGCGTCAGAGAACGTCATGCCTTGATTGATGTTCGTCATGAGCTTGTTCAATATATCTTTCAAAGCTTTATTCTTTGATTGCCTTTCTAGAACTGTGAGAGCTCTAGAGAGAGCGAGTCCCGCTTGCAACATAGAACCCAGATTGCGTGCAAAGTTTATCTTTTCTATAGTCTTTACTCTCTTGCCAATAAAAGGAATGCTGATGTCTTTGTTCATCCCTTTCTTCTCTTTTCCTTCTTTGAATGACAATATCTCATCACCATTCTCATGGAGAAGTTTGTAGAGCTCATACCTATCAGGGGCATCCTTTTCGCCTGAGTAGGTTTCGCCGGTCGGCTTTTTTGCTTGAAATATAAAATGAGACATTTATGATTCCTCTTTATTCTGTGACAACCCGCAAAACTTCTTCTATAGTCGTGAGACCCTGAACACATTTGAATATTCCATCTTCGAGCATCGTGAGCATGCCTTCTTTTTTGGCGAGTTCCTCTATCTGAACCGAAGTGGCGTTCTTCATAACCAAATCTTTGATGCCATTTGTCATACAAAGGACCTCATGAATACCTACTCGGCCTTTGAAAGCGTCTTCTTCTTTTCCAATTGGTTTCCAAAATGAAATCTTGTCCCAGGAATCTCCCGGTTTAACGATCTTTTCATCTCTCAAAGCTTTGAGGACTCGATCAAGATCGACAAGCCTGCTGAGCTCCGCAAATTCGTCCTTCGATAGTTTGTATTGCTGTTTCGAATCTGTCAGTCTGCGAACAAGCCTCTGACCTATCACTATATCTAGAGTAGAAACGAGCAAGAATGACTCGACCTTCATATCCAAAAGGCGTGGCATAGCTCCTGCTGCCGAGTTTGTGTGCAATGTTGAGAGCACCAAATGCCCAGTGAGCGCAGCATTCACGGCCAATGCAGCTGTTTCACTGTCTCGAATCTCACCGACCATGATGACGTCTGGATCCTGACGGACGAGGGTCCTTATACCTTGAGCAAATGAAAAGCCGATCTCTGGCCTAACTTGTGTTTGATTTATCCTCGCCATCTGATATTCGATAGGATCTTCGATCGTAGAAATGTTCACATCCGGAGTATTCAAGATATCGAGCATAGTGTAGAGAGATGTCGTCTTTCCTGAGCCTGTGGGTCCTGTGGTCAAGATCATTCCTGTAGTTTTTTTGAGAGCTGTGTGTATCCTCTCCAAGGCTTCACCATGGAATGTCAGATATTCTAGAGTAAACCCGGATATACTCTCACGAAGCAAGCGCATGACAGTCTTTTCTCCATAATAGGTCGGCAAAATCGATACACGGAAAGAAACCTTTTCCCCATTCATGTCTACTTTGAACCTGCCATCTTGGGGGAGGCGCTTCTCATCGAGCTTTAGATTTGAGAGGACCTTGATACGGGCAGTGATAGATGAGCCTGAGTTCCTAGGTAGTACCATAGCGTCGTGTAGCAAACCGTCTATGCGATATCGGACCAATACTTGCATCTCCATAGGTTCGATGTGTATATCTGAAGCATTTTGGAGAACCGCGTGCTTGATCAAGGTGTCGACAATACGAACGACCGGAAGATCCTCAGCGATCTTCTTGAGATCCGACTCGGAGGCATTGTCCCCGCTCTTTTCATCTGCGATCATTTTGAGAGCAGCAGTCTCATTTTGGATCAAATCTCCAAACTCGGCTTTCAAGCTTTTCTGATACTGAACCAAAGCTTCCTTTATGGAATCTGTATCAGTTAGACGAGGCAAGATCTTCAGGTTGACCTTCTTGCGGATAAAATCTATGGCTGAAAGATCGTTCACATCTAACATAGCTATCTCAAGAGAAACATCTGTTTTTTTGAAGGCGACTATATTGTGACCACGAGCGATAGGCTCAGGGATGAGTGAAAGTGTTTCAAATGGTATTTTTTTGTTTTTTAGATCAACAAATGGAATGCCGAGCACATACGCCTGCATTCTCCTCAGATTGTCTGCATTGATCTTTCCTTCGGAGACGAGAATATCTCCGAGACGTTTGTTCTTCTTCTCGCTTTCTTGCTTGGAAACTTCCAACTCCTCCTTTGACACTAGGCCGGAGTCTAAAATGAACTTATAAAGCTGGGAATCTTCGACGAGCATATGCTTACATTGTAACAAAATAAAAAAAAGCCCGCATGTACAGAAGTACACACGGACTACTATGAGGCTTACCCTAAATCTCACTTACCTACCAATCGACTCGACCCCCGTCAAAATGATCCCAAAAAGCTACACCTAGCGCGAGACCCCTCACAGGATAGACAATCGCATCCACTTCATATGGACGAATGTTGTCCTTCGCCTGTATCGAGAGAACCATCGGTTTACGGTCCACTACGACTGGTTTATGGGGTATTACGATCTTTGTGCAGCCAAGTAGGCGCAGTAGACCGTCTGACCTTCTCATGTACTCACGACAGTGAAGTGCCATTTCAACGGTTGGCATGATAAATCCGTGGTTTGTCGCCGTCACCAACAAGTTGTCGGTAGAGGTCGGCAGATCAAGGATATCGTTCAACCTGACTACGATTAGGTTGGTCCTGATACAAGGCATGGCCTCGAGGTTTTTGCTCTCGAAGATCTGTCTGGCTTCGGGACTAACTGCCCACTTAGCAGAGAGCTTCCTCAGGCAAGCTGTACCGGATAAACCAGTGCCTGCTATAGGAATTGTGTACTGATGTGTACTGATAAGTGTGAGGATCGATCTTGGGGACTGACTGGACATGTGGCATGAACACATTTCCGAATCCTTCCTTTGGATCTTTGAACTCGACTTCTAACATTTGACTCATATATCTGGACCTTTCTTACTGTTTGGGTTAGTTCTCAGGACATGTTCAATTGTTAGTCTAATCGGCATTATATCTGAACTTATGCAGGATAATTTATACAATACTAAAATTTTGTTGTTATTTTATTCATTTATGGTATAATTCCCCATCTTAGATCTGTTCGCCGTACTGGGTACGCGCGGGCATTTTTTAAAAAAGTCGACAATTTAATAACAATTTAATAACAATTTAATATGTTTGATCTTAAAGTTATCAATTCCGTAGTCCAGCAGTTGGAGGAAGAGCGAGGCATTCCAAAAGAAAAGACTTTGGAGGCTATTGCCATGGCCCTAGCTACTGCCTACAAGAAAGAGTACGGAAAGAAAGGACAGATCGTGCGCGCCTCTTTCGACTCCAATTCCGGCCAAGTCGAGTTTTGGCAGGTCAAGATAGTAGTGGATCGCGAACAAGTCATCATGGAAGGTGACGAGGAAATGGCTCATGAAGAACTCAAGGACGCAAATGTTGAAGACATCAAAATTCGCTTCAATCCAGAACAGCACATGCTCATGGAGGACGCTCGCAAAATCAAGAGAGACGTGGCTGTAGGAGACGAGCTCATATTCCCTCTCGAAACAAAGGCTGACTTTGGTCGTATCGCAGCACAAACAGCCAAGCAGATCATCATCCAAAAGATCCGAGAGGCTGAGAAAGTCTCAGTAATGGGCGAATATGGCCAAAAAGAAGGCGAGATAGTCGCTGGAACAGTCGAACGTGTCGAAAAAGGAACGGTATTCATAGACATGGGTCGAGCAGTTGGCATTATCCCTTACGAAGAGCAGATCCCGAGCGAGCGCTGGAAGACTGGAGACAGGATTCGCGCTTATCTCTATGCAGTCGAAGAATCTCCAAAGGGTATTGTTCTCAAGCTTTCACGCTCTCATCCAAAGTTCCTAGCCAAACTTTTCGAAACAGAAGCTCCAGAGATCGCATCTGGAACAGTTGAGATCAAAGCTATCGCTCGAGAAGCCGGATCACGATCCAAGGTAGCAGTAGTCTCTCATGACGCTCACATCGATCCTATCGGCTCACTAGTCGGACAACGCGGTGTGCGAGTAAGCACAGTTACTAGCGAACTTTCAGGAGAGAAGATAGATATCGTCGAATGGAATGAAGACCCAGCTCTATTTATAGAAGAGGCTCTTTCGCCTGCTGAGGTGGTCAGCCTCGAGCTCGATGATAACGAGCACCGAGCCATCGTCACGGTCACAGAAGATGAACAATCTCTCGCCATCGGAAAAGGAGGCCAGAATGTCCGTCTAGCTGCAAAGCTCACAGGTTGGAAGATAGACATCAAGTCAGCAGGTGGTGAAGCAGAAGAAGATGAAGACGACAACGAAAACGAAAACGAATCAGGTTCTGGATCAGATACAGATTCAGAGACGAAAACAGGAGAAGTCGCAAAATAATTATTAATTTATAAGCAATAAACAATAAATATGAATCCGTCCGTTATTTTCGCACTTATAGCATCGTTAGTAGCGATAGTTTATGGAGCTTTTCTTATAAATTCGATCCTCAAGAAACCCGCAGGTTCAGGCAAGATGGCAGAGATAGCAAGTGCCATTCAAGCTGGGGCCAAGGCCTACCTCAATCGTCAGTACAAGACGATAGGTATGATCGCTGTAGTCCTCTTTGTGATCCTTTGGATCGCCTTGGGATTCAAAATCGCCATTGGTTTCGTAGTTGGAGCAGTCCTTTCCGCTTTGGCTGGATATATCGGCATGAACGTATCAGTCCGCGCAAATGTTCGTACGACTGAAGCCGCAAAGACAGGCCTCGGAGCCGCTCTTTCGCTCGCTTTCAAAGGAGGAAGCGTCACGGGCCTTCTAGTAGTGGGCTTGGCACTCCTCGGAGTTTCAGGCTTCTATGCCATAACAGGAGAAGTAACCTCGCTCATCGGCCTCGCCTTTGGAGCCAGCCTCATATCAGTATTCGCTAGGCTCGGTGGAGGAATATTCACAAAAGCAGCAGATGTCGGAACTGACCTCGTAGGCAAAGTCGAGGCAGGAATACCAGAAGACGACCCTAGAAACCCAGGAGTCATCGCTGATAACGTAGGAGATAACGTCGGAGACTGCGCAGGTATGGCCGCAGACCTATTCGAGACATACGCTGTCACGACCATCGCAGCCATGATGCTCGGTGCTTCCCTGTTTGAAGGATTTAGCGGGGCGATCATGTATCCTCTAGCACTTGGAGGCATCGCGATCATCGCTTCTATCATAGGTACTTGGTTCGTGCGACTTGGAAAGAGCCAAAATATCATGGGCGCGATGTACAAGGGGCTTGCAGTCGCAGGAGTCATCGCAGCGATCTTGTTCTATCCGACGACAAACATACTCATGAAGGGCAATGATCTCTATAGTGTCTCAAGTTTGTTCTTCTGCACGCTCGTTGGTCTCATAGTTACTACTCTTATCGTCGTCATCACTGAGTACTACACATCAACAAAGTACGCTCCTGTAAAGTCCATCGCAGATGCTTCAGTCTCTGGCCATGGCACGAATATCATTCAGGGACTTGCAGTTTCGATGAAAGCTACTGCTTGGCCTCTACTCACGATAGTCGCAGGAATCTTTGTTTCTTACTATTTTGGAGGTCTGTATGGTATCGCAGTGGCTGCTACAAGCATGCTTTCCATGGCAGGTATCATTGTGGCGATCGATTCATATGGCCCAATCACTGATAACGCTGGAGGTATCGCTGAGATGGCTGACCTTCCAAAGGAGGTTCGAGACGTCACTGACCCTCTCGATGCGGTTGGAAATACGACAAAGGCAGTCACAAAAGGCTACGCTATCGGATCTGCCGGACTCGCAGCCTTGGTACTGTTCGCAGAATACATGAAAGAAGCTGGGGCAGGCATATCATTTGACTTGAGCGACCCTATGGTCATCATCGGACTATTCATCGGAGGACTTCTTCCTTATTATTTCGCAGCCCTCTCCATGGAAGCTGTCGGTAAAGCAGCAGGAAAGGTCGTCGACGAAGTTCGAAGGCAGTTCCGAGAGATTCCGGGCATCATGAAAGGAACAGCCAAACCAGACTACGGTCGCGCAGTAGACATTGTTACTTCTGCAGCGATAAAAGAAATGGTCGTACCTGCTCTCATCCCCGTTTTGACTCCTATTTTAGTAGGATTCATCCTCGGCCCAGTCGCTTTGGGAGGACTTCTAGTGGGATCCATCATTACTGGTCTATTCGTAGCCATTTCGATGACTTCTGGAGGAGGAGCTTGGGACAATGCCAAGAAGTATATAGAACAAGGCGCTCATGGAGGCAAAGGAGGAGATGCTCACAAAGCAGCGGTTACTGGAGACACGGTCGGAGATCCTTACAAGGATACAGCCGGACCAGCCATCAACCCGATGATCAAGATATTGAACATCGTCGCTCTACTTATAGTTGCTTTCTTGGTTTAGTTGAAGTTCGAATATAATTAAGACGGCCTATAAATATCCTTGTGGATAGCGAAAACACAGCCCAATTGGGCTGTGTTTTTCATTTAACTGATTATATGTTCCACTTTAAAACCAATTTAAAAGTAACTGCTATTGTGCTACACTGGTTTTGCCATTCGAAATGG
>CAZJQW010000005.1:5458-21293 GCA_964548575.1 uncultured Candidatus Saccharibacteria bacterium | reverse complement strand
GTCAATGCTCTTATCCATCTCTTCTACCGTTGCAGGAGGCTGGACATCTTTCTTCTCTTCTATCGTAATTGCCGCTTTTTGAGCGACTTGAGGTGCACGCTTTCCAAGATAAGTATTCTCTCTAACTGTGGTGGTGAGGAGCATCCTCAAAACTGAAGGTACTATTTCCACTGCTTTCTTCATAGCTTCTACCTTCGTCGATGCTAACTCGAACTTTACCCAGCCAAAGTACGCTTCGTCATATTTTTCATATGAGCCTGAGACCATCTTCCTGCGTATCGTGTACGCAAGAGTCTCTTTGTGAGGCATCTCCTCTGCTATGACGCTCGCACCTGCATCGGTAACTATCTTCTTCACCTTGTCGGCTTCGGCAGGAATATTTTCCTCCGCAACCGAACTCGCGATCAAATACCCGATCTCATAGACCTGTAAACGGTCTTCTCGTTCTATATTCATTGCATATTTGCAGTGAGCGACCTTCGGAATATCTAGGATAGACCTTCGGGACCCTAGCCTGGCAGGCGGCTTTGGGGCTCATTGCGATTACTTTGTAATAGAGCGAGGATACCACACGTACACCCCTTCCGCAAGAGCTTCTGAGGTAGGGTTAGAGTAGCAAAAAAGACTAAAATCCGTCTAAAAATCTGTTAAAAACAGTATCAATTGTATTAGAGGTCCGACCTATATGCCGAAGAATCGTCTCGCATTCTCCACCAACTTCTCTCTCACTTTATCAAACTCCTCTCCCCTAACCTCCGCAATCTTCTTTACAACCTCAATTACATACACCGGCTCGTTGCGCTTGCCTCGATAGGGTATCGGAGCCACGAATGGACAATCTGTTTCAGACATTACGCGTTCGATTGGAACGATCTTTATAAGCTCATCATAATTGCGAGCGAACGTGATCACTCCTGTGAAAGAAACAAATCCTCCAAGATCGAGAATACCTTTTAAGTCATCTTTATTTCCTGCAAAGAAATGAAAGTTAAAAGGCACGTTCGCATGCTCCTTCAAAATCTCGAGAGCAACTTGATACGCATTCTCGCCATTCTTCCCATTTCTCATATGGAGCATGAGAGGCTTCCCAACTTCATTTGCGATCTTGATCTGCTCGATGAAGACTTTCTTCTGAGCTTCGACGTCGTGAGACGATGAATGAAAAAAGTCCACACCGCATTCGCCTATAGCGACGACCAAGGGATGCCGAGCAAGTTCCAAAAACTCATCTTTTTTAAATCCGTCTACGTACTTTCCTTCTTCTTTTATTGGGTGCGCTCCTATGATAGCCCAACAGTCCGCGCCAACCGCTGAATATTTTTCTGTGAGCTCGATGACTCTTTTGGAAGAAGCCAAATCAGTTCCTACAGTCACTATAGAAACCTCCTGCTCCTTGGCTCGCGAAACTACTAGGTCACGATCGTTATCGTAATCAGGAAAATTTATATGGCCATGAGCATCTATATACTTCATACTACTTCCTCATGAACAGAGGTTGTGAAGGCATAGTCCCGCTCTCCAAAAGATCTCTGATCGTTCGAGATGTAGCAGGCAGTATCGGCTCGAGCATGCAAGCGATGCAGTAGAGCTCAATCGCCAGCTCCTTGATAAGAGCGCAACCCTTTTCCTTGTCGGTTTTTACTATCTTGAATGGCTGTTCTTCTTGGATCCTCTTATCCACTTTCTGAATGCGTGCCCAGATCAGATCTACAGCTTTATTTATCTCGAATGATTCAAAAGCTTGGTCATATTTTTCATAGAAGCCAGTGCCCTCTTCAAATCCGCACTTTTCTTGCTCCGAAATAGCTTTCCAATCAGCAGAGACCTTGTTATCGACGACCATTTTCAAGACACGGCTCGTTAGGTTTCCGAGGCCGTTCGCAAGATGAGCATTGTATGCATCTTTGAATCCATTCATCGTAAAAGGACTGTCCTCAAAAGTAGAGAGCTCTCGCGCAACATAATATCTTAGAGATTCGGAGCCGTATTCTTTGACGATCTCATTTGGGTCAACAGTATTGCCAAATGATTTGGACATCTTCACACCTCCCTCACCTGTTATAAATCCACAGATGATGATGTGCTTTGAAGGTGGAAGCTTGGCTGAAAGTAGCATCGCTTGCCACATCGCTGACTGCTGCCTGAGATTGTCTTTTCCACAATATTGAACTGCGCCACCAGACTCCACCCACCACTTTTTGAAACTTTCCATATCGCCTGGCCAGCCGAGAGTCGAGATATAGTTCACGAGGGCGTCGAACCAAACGTACATCACATGCGCCTCGTCATCAGGAACTGGGATTCCCCACGGCATCTTGCTCACCAACCTAGAAACACTGAAGTCCTCTAGGCCACGCTCCACGAAAGCTCTGATCTCGTTGAGCCTCGAGGGAGGCAAGACGAATCTCTCGTTCTTCTCATAAATATCCATGAGCGCCTTCCCATATATGCTGAACCTAAAGAAATAATTTTCTTCTTCTATGATCTCTATATCTTGTAGAGGATGCAATGGACATCGTCCGTTCACGAGCTCAGAGTCAGTCTTCTCGAGCTCACAGCCAACGCAATACTTCACAGAATAATTCTTCTTGTATATGAGACCATTCTTGGAAGCGATCCTCCACATTTCTTGCGCGGCCTTGATATGATTGTCATCTGTCGTCCTTATAAATCTTATATCTGAAGATATCCCTAGAAGAGGAATGAGCGCGCGGAATTTCTCTGCGTATTCATCTACATAAGTTTTGACGTCTTTGCCCTGCCCCTCCGCTTTTCGATATATCTTCACTCCATGCTCATCTGTTCCAGTATTAAAAAAGACTTCGTGCCCCTTTTGCTTCTTGTACCTCGCGATGATGTCGGCTCGAATGATCTCTGCAGCAAAGCCGATATGCGGGTCCGAATTCACATACGGAAGGGTCGTGGTGATATAAAAAGGCTTCTTAGAAGCCGTCTTTTTGGTCTTTGGCATATGTAAAGTATACGTCCTTTGAATAAAATGTAAATCTTATCTGAATCTCATATATCTCTTGACTTCGTCTTCTTTGACGCTCCTTCCAACAGCCGCAAAATAGAGACTAGTATCGACGAATAATTCTTTTGCGATATCCATGACTTCCTTGGATGTCACTTTTTTTATATTCGCAATGATCTCTGCTGGCGTCAGGATTTCATGATTGAGGCATTCTTGGGATCCAAAAAAGTCAGACCTACCATCGGATGTCTCAAGCGACAGGAGCAACCTTCCTGCCATGCTCTCTTTTGCTTTGACCATCTCTTCTTCTCCGACTGCTTCATGACATAGTCTCTCGCATTCTTCGAGAATTCCGCGAACTGCCTGCTCGAGGCGATTTGAATCGACTCCAGCGCTGACTCGTATGGAACCATGATCAGGTGCTGTCGAAGCGCCAGTGTATATGTAGTAGCAGATACCGAGGTCATCTCTCATCTTTGAGAAGAGCCGAGAGCTCATGCCACCGCCCAAGACAGTGAGTAGAACGCTCTGAGCGAACCTGCGAGGATCTCTACTGTTTAGTCCGTGGAAAGAGACTATTATATGGGTCTGATCGACATCCTTGTTAGCGACAACAACTGTCGGGCCTCCTAGCGTAACTTTGACATCATCTCTCTTTTTTGGCTCACCGTTTTTTATGAGAGCAAAATACTTTTTAACTTTATCGATGATTGTCGCCTCATCGAATGCTCCTGAGACTACGATCGTCGTAGCTTCTCGCACATAATATTTGTTCCTAAATTCCAAGATGCCTTCGCGTGTAAATGAACGAACTGTTTCAGCAGTACCAGGGATGCCTCTGCCTGCAGGCTGGTCGCCATACATGAGTTCTTGAGAGATGTCGTATACTTTTTCATTCGGGTAATCTTCGTACATTCTGATCTCCTCGATGATGACTCCTTTCTCCTTCTCCAACTCTTTTGGATCAAAGATCGGATTGGTGTACATGTCGGAAATGATGTCGAGTAGCTTTTCGAGATGATGGGAGGCGGCTTTGGCGTAGAAACTGGTGGTATTGTGGCCTGTCGAGGCATTGTAGCTCGCACCGATAGAATCCAGCTCTTTTGAGATGTCGATCGCTTTCGGCCTCTTTGTCGTGCCTTTGAAGACCATATGCTCCAAAAGATGAGCTATGCCATTTTGTTCTTTGGTCTCGTAGAGCGACCCGACTTCGACCGTAGCATCGACGGTTACAGAAGGGCTGTCCGGCATGGGAATCGTGATTATCCGAAGCCCATCCGGCAAAACTGTCTTCTTGTATTTCATGACTTCATATTACGTGAATGGAGAGAAAACGCCAGCCAAGATTTTCCCGTCGCGTGTTGGATGAATTTAGAACTTGTTCAGAAAACATACTTACGGGGATTTACCTGGAAACAGTAATATAGGCTTTGTTATTTCTTATACTATTTACCTTTATTGTCGGACCACTTGTACTCAACTCATAGGACATCCCTACTGTAAGTGGTGCATTTATATTGGTACTACTACTAATCAAGAATTCACTGCTCGTTAATTGATTACTACGTGCAACATCCAACACAACTCCATTAGGAACATTGTTTTGAGTGGCTGGATAAATAAATCCGTTAGGTTGTCTAAATGAGACGTGTACTATGTACTCAGAGCCAGCTATCGGTATTTCCAGCCCTTTTATTCCAGAATCCGTCTGTTCTAATGGAGACAAAATATAGTGACCTCTTTTACCTTCAACTACGTCATATTTATCTATCCATCCGGCCACAATTTTATGCATGATGTTGTAGTCTGAAAGTGTTCTGGCACCAGACATTATCGTAAACACTGGGCCTTCATAAAAATTAAAGTATTGCCTGCAAGATGGGGAAATCGATATATATGTCCTGTTATTTTTTGATGTTATTGGACATTGAAAAAAAGATGCATCACCTATCCCAGTGTTTGGGACATAACCCAGAGAATGACCGAATTCATGAAAGAGTATTGCCTCCCAAAGATCCATAACTCGAATACCGCGCAAATTTACAATTCGACCGTTTAGTTCATATTTTTTAAAATTTCCCTGACCTTGATGAGACCAGGTAATACCATCTGCACAATCAGGTATTGGATGAACGATAAAGTAATAGGAATAATCAGGGATAGGTTTCTCAAAATCTGACTTAATAAGTGCTTCGTAAATTAAATTATTTACTTTCTCACCATACGATTCGTAATCACACACACTACCCAATTCATAGATACCTGTAACATCCCACTGCAATTGAGCCTTGTCGTAGGAGCTTTGCTTTACAAAGGAGTTTAGTTTTTGTAAAGCCTGTTCCGCCTCACCTACTTTGGTCTCATTAAAACGCATTCCATAAGAGCCAAACTTGTTTCCGGTCTCATCAATGTTGGCAATAATGGCTCTAACGTTTATAGTTCCAATATTATAGTTTCTATCGAGAAGAGTACTCAAATTTGCATGTAACGATTTTTGAAATTCACCTTCCGATCTCGTTAACAGCACATCTGTATTTATTTGAATAAAGTACAGACCTCCTAGAACTACTGTTAAAACGATAATTACAAAATAATAACTGTGAGTTTTTTTAAATATTGACTGTAATAAGCTTCTTTTCATTTTATATGGTTTTCCACTGAGCAACCGGAAGATTGTTCACGTCCTCAAGGATACTAACCTCAATCTTGTCGTCACTCAAAATACCCGTAATCTTCATACGATCGTTTATGTTCCCTCTTCCTTCATCCAGTTGAAAACATGAAATCTCGTTCTTTGAGGTGGCTGAAGTGTAAATGTAACACCTGCTAGTGTTGGAAAAATTTAGTGAAAAGTTTCTTCCAGAATAAGCATCGTTGTCAGTATTAGGATTATAGTCAAATGCCACTTCCTGCAACCTAGTCGCGGATCTAAGCCAGCCTCGTACTGTAATCTGATTTGAGTTTGCACCTGTAACTGAAGACGAAAGTGGATTTTCATTAGTATTTTCTGCTATTTCATTTTGAAAAGACTGTGTTTGATTATTTTGAAAACCATCAAACACGATCGGTTTTTCAACCTTACTGGAAGATCTTACCAAACTAAAAGATATGACTCCAAGTAAGATTACAATTATCAGCAAAAAAATTTTGTATGCATTGTTCATACCAAAATATTACCACAAATATCGAGAATATGTTGGGTCCCGTGTTGGATGGATTTAGAACCGGTTGTGTAAAAAGACCCCGTGTATCTCTACCTTATTCTCTCCCCCAAATATTTAACAATCTCTTTTTCCCCGACCCTTTCCTGCTTACCTGAGTCTCGATCGCGGATGGTGACTCCTTCGCCTTTCTCTATTGTTTCAAAATCCACTGTGACGCAGAATGGCGTGCCGATTTCGTCCTGCCTCCTATAGCGCTTGCCGATGTTGCCATTGTCATCGAACATGACCTGCGGAATTGCTTTGCGTATTTCATCGTATTTCTCTCGAGCTTTCTCTACCAACTGAGGCTTATTCCTGAGCAATGGGAATACAGCTACTTTGAAAGGAGCAACCTTTGGATTGAGCTTGAGAAATGCGCGAGTTTCGCCACCTAGATTGTCTTCGGTGTAGGCATCTGTAAGTACTGCGAGCACCGTTCGGTCCAAACCAAATGAAGGCTCGATACAATGAGGCAAGAATCTCTCCTTCTTCTCTTCGTCATAATATGAAAGGTCCACTTTGCTGAATTCTGAGTGTTGATTGAGATCAAAGTCCGTACGATATGCGAGACCATAGAGCTCCTTTTTGCCAAAAGGAAAATCAAACTCAAAATCTATTGTCCTCTTGGAATAGTGAGCGCGCTCGCCGTCAGGAACTTCCAGTTCGTGAACCTTGGAAGCATCGAGGCCGACATCGGATATGAATGCCTTCACCTCATTCCTGAAGCTTTCAAAGACAGGCTCCCAACCATCCGGCCTGACGAAATATTCTATCTCCATCTGCTCAAATTCACGCGCGCGGAATAGAAAATCACGAGGGGCGATCTCATTCCTGAATGCTTTGCCAATCTGAGCCATTCCAAAAGGCAATTTGGGATGTAGCGAGTCCAAAATATTTTTGAAATTAACGAACATGCCTTGAGCGGTCTCTGGTCGAAGATACGAAACTGAATCAGCGTCTTTGACCGCGCCAACCGAGGTTTCGAACATCATGTTGAATTGTTTCTCAACACCTAGAGCTCCCTCGCAGTCAGGACATTTGTTCTTGTCTTCGAGCTGATCGGCACGAAAGCGATGTTTGCATTTTACGCATTCGACGAGAGGATCGGAAAATCCAGACACGTGTCCGGATGCTTGCCAGACTCTTTGATTCATGAGAATAGCTGCGTCTACTCCATACATGTCGTCCCTATTCGTGACGAAGCGCTTCCACCAGATATCTTTGATGTTGTTCTTCAAAGCGACGCCTAGAGGACCGTAGTCCCAAGTTCCTGCAAGTCCTCCGTAAATATCTGAACCTTGAAAAATAAATCCCCTCCTTTTGGCAAGCGATATCACCGACTCCATTGTCCCGTTGTTATCTGATTTTGTAGCCATATTGAGTCATTCTATATCAAAAATGGCCGTTAGAAAAGCGGCCATCTTACTTCCAATAAATCCTGAACTCACTGCTTCACTTCTTGATCGCCTTCTCTGAAGCCAGGGTCCGTTGAGAATCGAGTATTCAAGAAATCCTGTTCGCTCTCCAGAGTCACTCCTGTAAATGAATCCAGCGACTGCAAAGTAGCACGACTGACCAAGGTCGGCGATTGATTGACTTGAGTTATGTTGGGTGTAAATGAAATTTGAAATGCCACCTCTCTCCTCTTTGAATTCTTGAGAGTATAAGTGCTCACGTTACCGACATTCCAAGATATGATCCCAGTCGCCTCGTCAAAGCTGATATTCTCTGTAGCCGGACTAATATTTCCCAGCCATTTCACATAAGGCGGGAGGCTCGAAGTAACACGAGCGTTCGTTACGTTGTTAGCTGTGTTATCAACTGACCATATGACTGTATAAGTAGTAGCCGTATCTGCTTTTGGCGGGATAGGTCCAGTATTTTGAGATGCGAAAGGACCAGTCGTCCTCACTATACGTCCAGAGAGCGAGACAGCAGACACGATGCGCGATTCTCGCTCTGCAGCTGAAGTTATGTTTTGAGGAACATTGGCTTCTTGAGCCCTGCGCCCAGCCACGTTTATCTTGTATTCGATCTTTGGGTTTACGATAGGAGCACCCGATCCGCTCCTATCTACGGGCACTACAGAAAATGAAACCGTGCCGCTTTCCCCTGGACCAACAGTTGCTAGCTCAGAATTTGTTCTGGCATTCCAAGTTATCATATTCTTTCCTGACTCAAAATTTCCATCTCGAGGCTGAACGGTCGAAGGATCATATGCATTTCCTGAGATGAGGGCGGTGATGGTGAGATTCGACACCGCAACTGCAAGATTATTGAAGTATTCGATCTCTATCCTTTGAGGCTTGCCAAATTCTCCGACGTGCGCCTTGGGTCCAGAGTCATTGTCGATTGCGACTCCAAGAGAAACGAACGGCTTCTCGATCGTGAGCCCGAACTGAGACGACATATAAGGAGTTCCGATCACATTTGGATTTTGAGTGCTCGCCGAACCTACCGTGAATTTGAATTCACGGCTTTCGTTGTTCTCGCCCATGATCTTGCCCTTCAAAGTTACATTCTTCGAAGCTCCAGGAGGTATGTCGCCTATCTTCCAAGTCTGCTTGTCAGAGAGCGAAGGTATGCTCGAAGACAGGAGCTCATATCCAAAAGGATAGTCAGCTTTGAGCAAGATGTTTTTCAACACTTGGGGCGAGTTGGATTTGAGCTCGACTTTGACTTCGAATTCTTGGCCAGAAGTGACCTCTTTGAATGAGGTTACGTTCACATTTATTGGGGATGATTTTATGAGGACGGAATGAGGATACTTTCTCGTAAAGACTGATGTGGATCCCTTTACACTAAAAGCGATTCCGACCACCATCTCCTTTTGAACATTCTCTTCTCCGAAAATGATGGCGCTCACAGATTCACGTATCGAAGATTTGGCTGGGATAGTGCCCACCATCTTCCTATAATTGTTAAGCTCTTTGGTGGAATTATCTGGATCCGAAGTTCCGGGAGGAAAATCGACAGTTAGATCGACAAGCTCGAGGTCTATGCTGTTGTTGTTCCTTATCACGACTTCAAATGTCACCGGATCTCCTCCTGATATGGATACAGGCCCATCGACGCTTATATCGATATTCGCTGTAGATATCATATTCCCACCATTGAAGAACAGGAATGCTCCTACTCCTACGGCGAATACGCAGAATATCGCGGAAAATATCAGCAGTTTGTTGATGATCTTCATATGTTGTTTCTTTGGTTGGTATTCACTTTTGAGCTCTTTGGGCGGTTCTTCCTTGTCAGTGCTCTCCCAAGAAGTCTTGAGGTTGGATTCGGTCTCTCTCGTCATCAGCTTGCGACGAGTCCTAACATCTGGGGCATTCCTCGAATACAAGGTGCTCTGAAGCTCATCTATTTGGCTTTTATCTTCTTGTGGAGGCAAGGCTTTTTATTATAGAGCGTCGATTGCCTCTTCAAAGAGATCTTCGGCTTCATTAGCGAGCTCGACGGCGTCTTCATAATCCTCATCGTCAAAAGCTTCCCGAGCATCATTGTATTTTGCGCGAGCATCAGAATATATCTCTTCAGCTTCATCCGTGTCTTCATCGTCATCTTGTGCTTCATCTATCTCTTGTTGAGCGTCGAGCATCGCTGCCTTGGCATCGGCTATCGCCTCTTCGGCTTCTTCTTCATTCCCGCTCAAGTCTTCGACTGATTCCTCTGCATATGATTGGGCTTTTTTGAGCAAAGTCTCTGCGAGATCATAATCGCCCTTTGCGAAAGCATATACTCCATCGATGAATTTGTCCTCGGCTCTTTCCATGGCGTCCTTCATGTCTTCTATGTCATCGACGTTGTCATCCTCGGCGTCTTCTATCTCCTCTTTCGCATCATCCATTGTGTCTTTGACTGACTTTATGAGGTTCTTGATCTTCACGTCAGAATTTGACTGAATCGAGGTATTCGGAGCCACGGTAGTAGTAGTCATCACAGGAGTCGCGACTACAGGAGCAGGATTTGAAATTCCGACTGTTGTCGTTACTGAAGTCTGCGGTGAAGTAGTTGTAGTCTGCGATCCAACAGCGACTTTGACATTGTATGTGGCTCTAGATAGAGGGCCAAAATTTCCAGTTGCGGGAGATACGCCCACGACTTGTTGCCACTTCTTCACAGCCTCACGTGTCTTTTCGCGGAATATATTCGTCTCATAGCCTGGAGATCCAGCTCCAGAATCAGAGACCACGAATCCACTTGAGTTCAAAAATCTTTGGAGACAGCGCACTTCTTCTCCTATAGCTCCAAGTTCCAAGTCTCCTACGAATGCGCACTTTTCAGTGGCATGAGCCTGCATGGGGACGACAAGCAAAGTTAATATGAACAACGGAACGGCTATTATGAACAGCTTTGTATATATGTTTTTCATGGCTATATTATGACAGCACCTCACAGTCTTTGCAAAGCTGGATTATTCCCTAGATTATGTCCGTATGAATCACAGTTGCGATTCCCTCAAAGCCCTATTTATCTCTTGATTTAGAGATTTCCTGTATTGCACCAAGCTTCTCACCAATTCCAAAGAGTTCTTATCAACATACGCAGACTTTGGGATATCTCGTTCATTTATATAGCCGAGTGCGTGAAGGATTCTGATTACGGTTAGTGTCTCGAGCATCGACCAATCTTGGTCATTCAATAAGCTAAAATCGAAATTCTGCACAACCTCTTCGATCAATCCATAGAGCTCTGGGTGAGACGCTTCGCCCTGCAAAAGCCTCTTCAAGACAAGCGCGAGCTTAGCCAAAAGCTCATCTAGCTTTTTTTCATCTGGGACCTCGATTCGATTTGCACTAGTCAATCTCCAAATGTCTTTCCCTTTTACAAAAGAAAATTGTCCGAGAGTATAGAGCTCGATATGATATCGCAATTTTGATTTCTCCAGTCTAATGCCTTGAGCCGCCGCTCGGACGAGCCCAAGGTCCGAAGTGAGGATAGAAAAAATCTTCCCCGCTTCTCCGTATGGCCGAGAATCGATCACAAAACCCAAGGAAGTGATGATGCTATACATCTATATTTCTATAGAGAGCGAATCCCCAAATGAGATCTCCGAAATGTTGGCAGACTTCTTGATCTCATTTGCAAATTTTGCAGCTAATATTTCGGACCCCCTCATGAGAGTCAGCTTTGCCGAGTCCTTCACAGAAAGGCCCTTTTCTTTTCGGAGATCTTGGATCTGCCTCAAGAGCTCGCGATACTCGCCTTCAATTTTCAGTTCTGCATCAATATTTGTATCCAATGCGACTTCAGTTTCCATATCCATAGCAAAATGGACTTGCTTTACATTGACCTCGTCTTGTATAAGCTCCGCAAATTCGGAATCGAGAGGTTTGGATTTGAGCGTGATCTTGGCAAGGGGTTGCCTGACGGGAATCTTGGCAGTCATTCGAGCTTCAAGGCCCTTGGAGGCAAAATCTCGGACCAAGCTCATTTTGGCAAGAATATCTGTATTCACCTTCCCTGGCTCTGGCCACTTGTCCAAGTGAACTGATTCGCGTGGACCCGAGACCCTCCCATATATTTCCTCAGCCAAGAATGGCATGAATGGTGCGAGCGCCCGAGATATGCCGATGAGCACCGTCCTCGTAGTCCTCAATGCTTCTTTTGCATCCAGTCTATCTTCCCCCTTGAAACGATCGCGCGACCTCCTCAGATACCAAGTAGATATATCTTCGACAAAATCTCCAAAAGGTCTAGTAGCTCGGTCCAATTCCCCAGCTTCTAGAGCCGAAGTAGCCTGCTCTATGGTTTGATTTGTCCTCGAGACTATCCACGCGTCCAAGATGTTCAAAGAGGTCTTTCGGAGTCCACTCAGATTTCCAGCATCCTGCTTCATCTCTTCAATATAATCTTCATCTCTGTACATCTCAAAGAATGAGACAACATTCAAAAGCCTATTTATAACTTTTTTTGTGACTTCATCGACGCCTTTTTCGCTAAAACAAAGATCCTGCCCTCTCACAGCAGGCGAGGACAGCAGATAATATCGGACGGCATCCGCTCCATAGGACCCGATCAAATATTTTGGATCTGGATAATTGTTGAGCCTCTTTGACATCTTTTGTCCGTTCTCAGCCAAGATGAGGCCGTTTGCGATGACTTTTTTGTATGGAGATTTGCCGAAGAGCGCCACTCCAAGCATAAGCATCGAGTAGAACCAGCCTCGAGTCTGATCCAGACCTTCTGCGATGAAATCTGCAGGAAAACGGCGGGATGTTCGGAGCATGCCTGGCTCAGGGTCGAACTCGTCTCTATTTTCAAATGGATAGTGAGACTCGCCGTAAGGCATAGAGCCGGATTCGAACCAGCAGTCGAATACGTCAGGAACTCGGACGAGCTTCTCGCCAGACGCCGAGAACAGCTCGACATCGTCGATGTATGGCCTATGCAGATCTAACTCGTAATTTTTATTGTGAGGCAACGGAGCAAAATCTATTTTCTTGACCTCAGCATTGTCCACTTTTCCAAAGGCGTGCCCTCTGGCTTGGATTTGATTTTTTGTGAGGCCTTCTGCAACGGCTTCCAAAAGGAAGATCGGAGTCTCGTGACTCACGATCAATATAGTCTTGCCTTCATGCTTCTTCTCTATATCGTATATGAATTCGCCCATCCTCTTCTTCACATCCGAATAATTCTCTCCTCCTTCTGGACCTACCAAGAATCTATCGACTTTGGAGAAATGGTCTACGAAACTGGCTACATCTTTGCCATTCCATGTACCCATGCCGAGCTCTCTTATCCTGTCGTCTATGATTATTTGAGAATCGCTGAGACCCAATCTGTCTTTCAATATTTTCGCAGTCTCCTGTGTTCTTACGAAAGGAGAAACATACATGAGATCAAACTTGACCTCGGAAAGCGACGTTGCAGAATCAGCAACTTGTATTTTCCCCTTTTCTGTGAGGCCGTGGGGGGCATCGGCCAGCCCGCTCAAAAAATTTTGGGCATTGTTCACCGCTTCTCCGTGCCTTATAGCAAAGTAAGAATTCTTTGCACGGCTGTATTTTTTGATATCGGATATCGAGCCAAGGACGACGGCTTCTTTTCCATGCTTCCACACAGGGATGGGAGCGCCCCAAAATCGGCTGCGTGAAATAGCCCAGTCCCGAGCGCCTTTGAGCCAATTGCCAAATCTGGCCTCACCAACTTCTTTGGGGACCCAAAAAACTTTTTCGTTTTCCTTCACAGCCTTGTCTTTGAACTCTGTGACTTTGACGAACCAAGATGAAGCGGCATAGTTCAAAAGAGGCGTGTCGCATCTCCAGCAATGAGGATACGAGTGCACGAGTTTCTCCTTGTCAAAAAGATTGCCATGATGCGCCAGCCACTTGATGATCTCGATGTCAGCCTTCTGGTGCGCATTCTTCTCCGCTTCGGTGTCGATTGGTTTCACTGGCATGCCTTTCCAATCCGAAACTTCGTCTTTGAATCTTCCATCTGTGGTCACATGCTGAACGAATGGAAGCTTGTGTGTCTTGAGTAGTTCATAATCGTCAGCTCCAAATGCCGGTGCGATATGCACTATTCCTGTTCCATCTTCAGTAGTCACAAATTCTGCGCCGTAGACTTTCCAACCATTGTTTCTATCTCCAAGCTTCTCATTCTTTGAGTAATAGTCGAACAAAGGCTCATATTCTTTTCCCACAAGATCACCTCCTTTCATCGACTCTAATATTTCATATTGCAGATCTTTGAGAACACCTAACCTCTCTTTTGCAATAATGAAGAGGCCGGACTTTTGTTGCTCGTTTGACACGATCCTGACCTTCACATATTCGATATCAGTATTTATGGCGAGAGCAACGTTGCCAGGCAGAGTCCAAGGAGTCGTCGTCCAAGCCAAAAAGTAGACTGGCTCGCTCGCCTCGCTCACCTGTTTCCCTCCAATGTCTTTAAGCTTGAATTTTACGTAGACCGAAATATCTGTGATGTCTTTGTATCCTTGGGCTACTTCAAAATTTGAGAGGGTGGTCTCGCATCGCGGGCATATATTCATAGACTTAAATCCTTCGTATATGAGGCCTTTGTCATAGAGACGTTTGAATATCCACCAGACTGTTTCTGTATAGCTCGCATCCATAGTGCGATAGTCATGATCCATATCTACCCATCGACCGAGCCTTGGAACAAGTTCGCGCCAGTCATTGGCAAAGCGCATGACGCTCGCCTCAGCTGCCTCATTGAATTTTTGGATACCATACTCGACTATGTCTTTCTTTGTAGCGAGCTTCAACTCCTTTTCTATCATGTTCTCTACTGGCAGGCCGTGACAATCCCAACCCCAACGTCGTTTCACGTGATAGCCTTGCATCGTCTTCCACCTTGGAAGGACATCTTTAATCGTACCCGCTAAGATGTGTCCATAATGCATAGGTCCATTTGCAAAAGGAGGACCATCATAAAAAGTATATTGGCCCTTTGGCGAATCCTTCTCGAGACTTTTCTCAAAAGTCTTCTCCGACTTCCATTTGGCCAAAATACGCGCTTCCCTTTCAGAATGCACCGAAACAGCGGGCTTTGAAGGCTTCTCTGGATTATTTTTGTCCATATCGAAATTCTAGCATTTTATGGCCTTGGCGAAAAATGCGACTCAACTTACATCTTCTTTGGAACTTTGATACCCAAGAACCAAAGCCCCTTCGTAAGCACATCCCTAAAGGCTCTTGTCACAGCTATATAATATGGCGAAAGAGGGTCTTCTTTGTTTATTATCTGCTTCACCGCATAGAGCTGATTGTAGACTCCAGCCAATTCTATGAGGTAAGTTGTGATGAGATGAGGAGAATTCTCATTACGAGCTCTTTCTGTAACTTCTTCAAATCTCAAAAGGAATTTCTCGAGCTGACTAAGCTCATTTGGAATTTTGATCTTGTCCCTGATCTCATCTTTGATCACGCCCGCCCTCACGTCAATGATCTCTACAGCTTTTTCCAGCAATGAATTTGCGCGTACAGCCGCATACTGTAGATAGGGTCCAGAATCTCCTACGAATGATATCGAAGCTGACGAATCGAAAACTATGTCGCTCCCAACAGCTGACCTCAATATGGTGTACTTGATCGCGCCAACAGCTATGACACCTGCGACCTCTTCCTTTTCTTCGAGAGTCCAGTCTCGGTCGGCGATCTTTTCTAGGACCAATTTCTTCATCTCCTCGATCAGAGCTTCCGCAGTTATCACATTCCCCGTTCTAGAAGACATCTTTCCCGAAGCGAAGCGCATCATGCCGTGACCGATATGGATGGTCTTCCTGCCATGAATAGGGTCGATGAGGGAGAGCACTTTTAGCAATACTTTGAAGTAATCATTTTGCTCGCTGGCTGTGACGATGATGGATTTCTTTATGTCTGGATATTTTTCGAATTTCATCACATTCAAGCCGACATCTTTTGCTTCATAGGTAGGCAAACCTTTTGAATTTATGAATACTCTGGTATGCAAACCGAAGTCTTCTCCTTTGAATACTACTGCTCCGTCAGATTCGACGAAGATATCCTTCTTCTGGTTCTCCTTCACCGTCTTTACACCTACCTCGGCCATTTGGCTCTCGTAAATGGTGGCGTCAAATTTTGTACCCAATAATCTGTATATCTCTTCAAAATGATCTAGACTCCACTTCCTGCCCTTTTCATAGAGAACATTTACGCTTGGG
>CAZJQW010000005.1:0-5448 GCA_964548575.1 uncultured Candidatus Saccharibacteria bacterium | reverse complement strand
GCTGGATTTCTCGTAGAGGACTTTGTTCAGAGCGTCTATATCGTCGCGAACGCTTTCGTCATTCTCGTAAGCAAGAGTGCCTTCGACATACATCTTCCCCAAGAAATCAGTTCTCTCGACTATAGACGCATCGTCCTTCGGCATTTCACTTTCATGCTTCTGTATCGCCCAGATCGCCTTGGCGATATGAAGGCCGATATCAGACGGATAGCACATCCTCACAACTTCAGCACCAGAAGATTCGATGAGTCTTGATATAGATTCGCCGACCGCATTCGCCATGAGATGTCCTATGTGGAAGACTTTGAATGTATTCGGGTCAGTATATTCTATGAGGACTTTATCGCGATTGTTTTTTGAGCTCCCTATAGATTCATCTTTTATAAGATCGAGAACCTTTTTTGATACGATTTCGCTCTTCCACCAGAAATTTATGAACCCAGGACCTGCGATCTCATATCTCTCCAAAAATTCTGGCTTTTCTTCATCAAGAGCAGAAATTATTTTTCCCGCAACTTCTCGGGGTGACATGCCGAGCTTCTTTGACCAAGCCAAAGCCGCATTCGTGGAAATATCTCCGTGGCTCGAAACATCTGGATAATCAAGCTTAAAATCGATCTCGGAGACTCCGAGAGTTCGGACAACTTTATTCAGAGTGGTCTTCAGGTCATTTTCCATGCGAACATATTAACATAATAAATATTACAATTCAGATAAGAAAAGAGCGCGGATCGGAGGAATGATCCGCGCTCGTTATGACGGTGTCTCCACATGGTCAAGTCATTCATAGTAGTGGAGAGCACCGGGAGCTTTTGGATGTTCACCTATATGTCGGCAGGACGGCAAGGTGAATAGGAACCGATCTTTTGGCGAATCGCCTGGAGGACCCCATCCCCCGTCTTTTTTGTTCGTTTACTGTCGATAGTATATACCTTTTTGCAGTTTTGTCAAGGCCCCCACAGGTTACTTTGTGGCTCTACAGAGCCTTTAAAACTTCATCTATCCTTCTTGCCACTTTCTTGAAATCACCCTCCTTATACCCCAAAGTAGTCATAGCAGCTGAACCCAGTCTTATGCCGGAGGGGTCTGCGGGAGGCCTAGAATCATAAGGTATAGCGTTCTTGTTGACAATTATACCTTTCTTCTCCAAAGCGTCGCTCGCAAGCGCTCCGGCGACTGCTCCGGCACCTAGCTCGTTCTTTTTGCCTCCATTCCAAGTATCTACGAGCACGAGATGAGAATCTGTACCTCCAGAAATCACCCTCCACCCTTTTGACGTGAGCTCATGAGCCAAGACTCGCGCATTCTTTACAACCCTCTCGGCATATTTCCTGAACGTAGGAGAAAGTGCTTCCTTCAAAGCGACTGCGACGGCTGCGATCTGATTCATATGAGGACCTCCCTGCAAACCAGGAAAGACTCCCTTGTCAATCTTCTTGTCTAGCTCCCTTTCGTCCTTTCTCACGAAGATAAGAGCAGCTCTCGGGCCACGAAGAGTTTTGTGAGTGGTGGTAGTGACAACATCTGCATGATCAAATGGAGATGGATACGCCTTTCCTGCTACAAGCCCCGCGATATGAGACATGTCGACCATCATTATCGCTTCCGCGCTGTCCGCAACTTCTCTGCACTTCTGCCAATCTATGGCTCTAGGGTATGCTGTGTACCCAAAGACTATGAGCTTGGGTCTCTCGTTTATGGCGAGCTCGCGCATCTGATCGAAATTGAGAGTCTCTGTCGCCGAATCTAGCCCATAAGGAACCTGCTTCCAAAACTTGCCCGTAGCTGAAACTTTGTGGCCATGAGTGAGATGCCCGCCCTGATCGAGAGACATCCCCATGATCTTTTCTCCTTGAGGGACGAGAGCTGTGTAGACAGCTAGGTTTGCAGGTGAGCCAGACAATGCCTGAACATTCACGTGCCATTTATCTGGATCCAAACCAAAGAGTTTCAAGGCTCTCTCTTTGCAAGCCTTTTCCACCTGATCAATCACCGAATTACCTCCGTAGTATCTTTTGCCAACGTATCCTTCTGCATATTTGTTTGTAAGCTCTGATCCTAGCGCCTCCAAGACATCGCTCGAGACAAAGTTCTCAGAAGCGATCAAGTTCACGACTTTCTTTTGTCTCTTCTTCTCTTCGGCTATGAGTTTTTTTATTTGTGTATCTTTCATGGCTATATCCTATCACAAACCTAGTTGCACCTTTATTTGAGATACGAAATCAGTTTTGACCGTCTCCAGTGGCCGATTTGAATCGATGATTATGTGAGGGACTTTTGAAAAGAAGTTCAGGTATCCCTTTCTGACTTTTTCATGAAATGCAAATTCTCTGTCATCGAAATGGTCGTATTTTTTTGTGAGCGAAAGCTTTTGGTTTCTAGAGTGTGCCCTCCTCACTCCCTCTTTTGGATCGACATCGACGAATACATAGAGGTCGGGTACTCGAAGCAGCCTCTTTCGTAAGCTCCAGAATACTTCTTCTAGAGAGCCCCCCGACTGGGCCATGACATTGTATGCATATGAGGATGCGTCGAAGCGATCCGCGATCACTGATTTACCCGTTTCCATAGCCGGGATGATCGCGTTCTTCACATTGTCGAAGCGGGCAGCGAACATGAGGCAGAGCGTGGTCTCGGCAGGAGCATCTTTGGCGAGCGAATTGTTCTTTGCAACCTCCCTGATTACTTCCGCGTAAGGCGATCCACCCGGCTCTCTGGTCGTAAAGATCTTGTCTCCTATAGCATCCTTCAAAGTCATGAGCAAAGTCGATTTGCCCGAACCCTCGCCGCCTTCTATCACGATGAATTTTGGTTTTTTATCAGCTGAAGACATTTTGTTATTTACGTTTGAATAGTTCGCCTGCACCCTCTACTAAAAATACTCTCTTGATGCCTGCTTTTAACATCTCATCCCAGCAAGGTTCGCAGCACCACCAGTGACCATACAAATACAGAACAGCTCCGTCAATCGAAGCTCCCGATCTGCTTTTCACAGCATCTTTTACCGCCCTAGCTTCTCCATGATGCCTGAATGAAGCGCAACCTGGACAAAGCCAGTATTTCTTTCCTGTTTGGACCTTGAAAACACGCCTTACACATAGGACATCTCTGTGGAAATCTCTAAGCTTCTTACTTTTGAGCGCCGATTGATTGGCGGCTCGCCCAATAATAATCCCATCTTTAACGACTACGGCCCCGGTCGGATTCAATTGGTCTGTCGATAGAGTGTCTCTTATCTTCTTTGCCTCGGCCATAAAAGGATCGCTATCTGGAACATACTCGATCGTCCCCTTCTCTGGCAAATATGGGTAAGAATGTGTCATAAAATAATTTCTATATGAAAGCTCCATGCAATTATATATAATTAACCCGCAATGACAAAGTTTGACGAGATATACAAAAAGTTGGTGACTGATATCATGAAAGATGGCATCGTCGAATTTAGCGAACGCACAGGTTATGAGACAAAGGCTATTCCAGGATTACACTTTTCTATGGATATCGAGAAGGATGGCTTCCCCCTCCTCACTCTTCGCAAGATCCCTGTGAAGATGTTCATCGCAGAGCAAGTCTGGTTCCTCTCAGGGGCCAGGAAGCCCGAAATTTTCTTGCGAGATTACACGAAGATCTGGGACGTATTCACAAATCCTGGTGATGTAGTCACAGTTGCATATGGATACAGATGGCGCAAGCACTTCGGAAGAGACCAGCTGGGCCTTCTCATCGAGCTTTTAGAAAAAGAGCCGAGCTCGAGACATGCAGTCGTTGTCACTTGGGATCCAGCGCAGGACGGTCTATCTCTTTTCAAGAAAAAGAATGTGCCATGTCCATACACTTTCACCGTGAATATTATTGGCGGCCGACTCCACCTGCACAATATCGTCCGATCAAATGACATTATTTTGGGCGCCCCTAGCGACATCGCTGGTTTTGCATTCTTGCAATGTGTCTTGGCTCAAAGGCTTGGAGTAAAGCCCGGTATATATTCACATTCTATTTCCAACGCACATATCTACAGCAACCATTATCATGGAGCAGAAGAGATTATGAAGAGATCAAATGATCATCCGACGATACACCTCGACTTGCCTCCAAATTCTTTCGAAAAGGCCGAAAAACAAGACAAAGAATTCACGGACGCTGTTATCGAAAATCTCGCCAAACAATACAATCCTCTGGAGCCGATAAAAGATCTAAAAATTGCGCTATAATACAACCTCAATATATTCCAATCACATGTCCATCCTCACCCGCGAACAAATACTAGAAAGGATCGCTTCGAGCTCGCTTTCATTCAAGCCCAATCTCGACGTCTTCCAGCTTCAGGAGCACTCGGTCGACCTTCGCCTCGGATTTACATTCATGATCCCAAAGATGTGGCATATGACTCCTCGAGGACGCGAGTCTCTGGATATAACCCACTTTGACAAGCGCAACCACGAATATTTCGATGTGATCGAGCTCGAGCAGGGACAATATTTCGACCTTTTGCCTCAAGAATACATCCTGGTCTCGACTCTCGAATCCATCAAGATGCCTACAGACCTCATGGCAGTGCTCTATCCTCGCTCCTCGACGAATCGCAAAGGCCTCTCGCTCGACCTCACAGGTATCATAGATGCGGGCTACGACGGCCAACTAGTTCTCCCGATTCGAAACAATACCCGCTCCCAAGCCGTTCGCCTCTATCCAGGAGAGCGCCTCTGCCAAGTCACATTCGATGAGCTAAAAAGTGAGGTTGTTCCCCGGGAGAGTAAGTACCACCAGAAGGACATCATCGAAGGAGTTCAGATGGAAAAGAGAGACGAAGTCGATCTTTTGAATTCTGGAGACATCAAGACATTAAAAGAAAAATTCAAGATCGCACCTCTATGAAATGCATACTTATCGCGGCTATGAGCGCGGACGGTTACATTGGCAAAGACTCCAATCACGCTGCTTTCTGGACCAGCAAAGAAGACAAAAAAAGATTTGTGGAGGTCACAAAACGGGCAGGTGTTGTCATCATGGGGCTCAATACATTTCGCACTCTAACTAGGCCCTTGAAGGAACGCCTGAATATTGTCTACTCGCCCGACCAAGTCCAAGATGTGATGACAACTTCCCTCCCTCCCAAAGACCTTTTGCACGAACTTCATGTCAAAGGAGTAAAAGGAGTCGCGATCTGCGGAGGTTCGCAGATATATTCGATGTTCATGAAAGCGAACGTCGTCGACAAGATCTATCTCACTATCGAGCCGATCATATTTGGAAAAGGTATCCGCCTATTCAACGAAGATATGCATTTTCATTTGAAGCTCGTGGGCAGACAAGAAGCCGAGAATGGTGCTCTGCTTTTGGAATATGACGTGGACTATTCCGGTTCAGCCAAGAACGATACCGAGCACGAGTCCAAATAAACTACCTCGCAGCAAGCTGACGAGGTATTAGTGGTCAAACAGCGTATGT
>CAZJQW010000004.1:974-22314 GCA_964548575.1 uncultured Candidatus Saccharibacteria bacterium | reverse complement strand
AGCACTTTCACAGACATCGAGAATTGCTCCTCAAAGAAAAGAGCAACGTCTTGTTCCTAGGTTTGGGCATGGTCTTTGCAGGCATAATATTCATGATTGCGGCTACTATCATTCTGTGGAGAGGTGAGACCAGTTTGCTGTCTTCGTTCCTTGTGGTCTTTTTGGAACCGGCTGCGTGGTTCCTTCTCTGGGAAGGGATGTCTCAGATATTATTCAATTCCAAGAACATCAATCCAGATCTAGATTTTTATAGCAAGATGGCGGGAACAGAGGGGCATATCGTTTTCAAATCCTACTGATATGATAGAGGAAATTTTCATCTTCATAGCGGCTCTGTTCTTGGTTATAAAAGGAGCGACTATGGCCACTACTCATTCTGCCAAGCTGGCGGAAGGGTATAGGCTGTCAAAATATTTGGTCGGCTTCATCATCGTTTCTATAATATCGATACTTCCAGAGACATTCATTGCTGTGAATTCGGCAGTGAGAGGCGTACCTTCATTTGGTCTAGGAACTCTCTTGGGATCCAATGTGGCAGATCTCACCTTGATCTTTGGACTCATCATCCTTTTGGTTCGGAAGAGGATCAAAGTTGAGAGCAAAGTTCTCAAAGAGAGGATGGTATATCCCTTTCTTCTCTTATTGCCTCTTTTGCTTGGCTTCGACGGATCATTTTCTAGGATGGAGGGAATAGCACTCATCATCGCAGGGGTCGCCTTTTACTACATAGCTATTCGAGATGGCATACGAGATTCTAATCATGCTGTCGATAAAAGAGGGAGATACAAGAGCTTGGCGATGCTCATCTTCAGTATGGCGGTGCTACTATTGGGCTCGCATTTTGTCGTAACATCGGCTTCATCTCTCGCGGGAATGATAGGCGTGAGTCCGATACTCATCGGTATGCTAGTTGTAGGTATAGGAACCACTATTCCAGAATTGTTCTTTGCTGTGAAGTCGCACAGAAAGGACGAAGATTCATTGGCGGTGGGGGATATCTTGGGCACAGTTCTTGCAAATGCGACTATCGTGGTAGGCATCATGGCTGTGGTCATTCCATTTAGCTTTCCTGTGAAGCTCATCTATGTCACGGGGCTGTTCATGTTCCTAGGCTCCCTCCTTTTGTTCCATTTCATGAGGACAGGGAGGAATCTTTCAAAAAAGGAGGCATGGTCGCTCATCTTATTCTGGGTTGTATTTGTTCTCATAGAGATCATCGTTCAGTGATGTTTACACCAAAAGTATTTTATTCTGGCGCTATAGCAGTTTTTTGTGTATAGTTGAGCCATGTCAAAAAGAGGACCAGCAAATTCACAGCTAAAAACTTCAAGATCGAGGAAGACCAAGAAGCGCTTAGTCGCGAAGTACAAGAAGCTAGCAGGCAAGAAATAGTCTGAAGCAAAAGGACAGGGCGTATTCGCTCTGTGTTTTTTTGTCGTACTTTTGAGCTATAATGGTGCATATGAAAAAAATATTATTCGTCAGTTTATTGGTTGTCATGTTCCTCTTATCAAATGATGCTTTCGCTACTGTTGGCGGGCCGACGTACCTCTATGATTTGAAATATGACGCACAGTCGCGTTCCGTATTCTATGTTTCTCAAGATCAGGGTGGAAGAGGATGTCCGCCTTTCTTGTATTCTATGTCATTGGATACAGGAGCAGAGAAGACTATATATGGGTGTGAAGATACGAAACCTGGTGCCATCCGAAACAATGAGATAAGCGCATATACATCTAGTTTTTCCCATTTAGACGCTGTTGATCTCAAAAAGAATAAAGTGACTGTGGATCTTATTCAAAAGGGAATAGAAAAATCGGAGGACGGATATGTGATGAAGGTGAACGTGGTGGCAAACGTCTATCAGAATGGAGTAAAAAAAGCTGAGATCCCAATGACTAGCTGTGGGGCTGAATATCCCTTTGTTATCGGTGGATATGGAATACAAGGTATCAATGATAAGCTAGCTCTTATTTTTTCAGGCAAGAGTGATTGTTTCGAAGGCGGTTATACATTTGAAAAGTTGCGCATTGTTGGGCTACAGACGATGAACGGGTCGTATACGAACGCTCCTTACAAAGATAATTCCGCCTTGGCCCCAAATGAAGGCAACTTGGTCGCGTATGTACGAGAAGAGGCAAAGACAAACGTGCCCAGTGGAACTCAGAACGGAATGCAGGATGATACACCGAGCGGAACAGTTGGAAGCACATCGGTTGATGAAAATTTTTCCGAAAGCACACCAAAACCGATTCTTCCGACAGTCGCTCTCGTCGGCGGTATATTGTTCATTTTGGGAGTTGTTGTAGGAAGGAATTTCAAATAGTGCTCGATACGATAGTAAAACAGCACTTCAAAAGAAGCGCTGTTTTACTTGTCCTATTCAAATCCTACTTACTGCTCAATCAAATTGAGCTAAGGAGTCGTGTTTGGGGCTGGAGTAGGAGTCGGCGTGGGATTCGGTGTAACGTCTGGAGTCGGAACGCTGACGTTCACATCTGTTTGGCTGGATCCCTCCTCCACTTGCGTTGGTGTGCTTCGAAGAGCAGGGAGCAGAAATGCCAAAACTAGAACTACGAGAATGATGGCCACTATGATGCCGATGATAGCTCCTGCGCCAGAATCCTCTCGGGTATCGGTTGAGCCTGGGTTATTGATGATTGTTGCCATAGAATTTGATTAAACTAATAAACAGAATAAAAAATGTGTTCTGCTGTCAATATTAAGCGGTAATGTGTGTGCACATTACCCTAAAATTCTCTTTTGAAATGCAAGTCATGTAACAATGAATAGCATGAAAATACGTAGCAAATTTCATCATTTAACAGAAAAGGATCGAGATCGACTTCATGTATTACATTTGGAAGGCCACGCCCAAAAAGACATGGCTGAGGTGCTTGGGGTAAGTCCAAGTGCGGTCTCGCGTGAACTTGCTAGGTATGGTCGAACAACCTGGAGGTACAACGCGATACGTGCTCAGGCTGATGCGGATCTGAAACGTGGCAACAGCAAACGTCCTGGTATGAAGATTGAAGCTTGCCCTGAATTGAAAAGACACATCATTAAACAATTGCGAAGACTTCGCTCGCCTGATGAGATTGCTGGTCGCTTGAAAAAAGTAAATCACCACTCCAGATTGGCACTAATGCCATATACAAATGGCTCTACAGTGAGGAGGGTAAAATCTACTCCAAATTTCTCTGCACCCGTCGCACCAGAAAGAAGCGGCAGAGCCGACTAGGTAAGAAGATCCTGATACCACAGAGAATATCCTTTAGAGACAAGCCAAATGAGCCAGGATTGATCCATGCTGAAGGTGATCTCTTTGTCTCACCAACGAAGACTAACGACAAGACTATTGGACTTCTAATAGTAATTCCTGACACATATATACTTCAAGGAAAATTGGTGGCCAACAAATCAAAATCAGTTATACTGCCTGCAGTGCAGCGAGTCATCAAAGAATTACGTCCAGACACCTGTACCTTCGACAACGGCATCGAAAACATCCACCATCGTGAGTTCGGGGTACCGTCATACTTCTGTGACAAAGGATCACCATGGCAGAAGCCTCACGTCGAATCATCAATCGGACTAATTCGAAGATGGTTCCTCCCAAAAAGCACAAAACTCGGAGAGATATCTGATGAAGCCTTTCAATCACAGTTACATTTACTTAATGGAAAATACAGGAAATCACTTGGCTACAAAAGTGCGTATGAAGTTTCAGTAGAAAGAGGTATCATTAAAAGAGTTCCGAGAGTCTCGTTATCAAAAGCAATTGCATTTCGCTAGACAATTTACCCCCTCATATAGTTGACATTTCCACGAAATGATATATACTCATAAAGTAACTTATCTCACAGGTTTTCTTTTAGGAATTTTCTTAACTGGCAAGCTAAAAAGCTTCATAAAAACTCTCGAGAATCCGGTCGCGATTTTATCTTAATGGCTGGGAGTTATGAGAGTCATTTCTCAAACACAAAATGCAAACTAATAGATTTTCCGCGCGCACCTTCCATGGTCGTGGTCGCGGAGCTCAAAATAGGCAAGGGCGCGGATTTGGATCCCGATACAGGCCCGCTTCTCGAAGCGGTGGATTTCGTGGCGCACGTAAAGGTGGTCGAAACTTCGGTCAATATATAGATCCGAAAAAATTCATAAACAGAGCAGTGATCACAGAAGAGATCGAGAACTTTATTCCCGAACATTCTTTTTCCGATTTCATTATCAGAGATGAACTCAAGAATGCTGTTCTCAAAAGGGGATATAAAGAGCCGACTCCTATTCAAGACAGGGCTATCCCTCACATATTAAAAAATGTGGACATACTAGGCATAGCTAACACAGGAACTGGAAAGACTGCGGCATTTTTGGTGCCTCTAATAAACAAAGTCTTGAATGATAGAAAAGAGCAAGTCCTCATAGTCACACCGACTCGCGAGCTCGCGTTACAGATAGAGAACGAGCTAAAGGCGCTGGTCTTTGGAATGGGAATCTTTTCGGTGAGCTGTGTAGGAGGTGCGCCGATATATCCTCAGCTAAGAGCTTTGAAGCACAAGAACAATTTTGTCGTCGGAACTCCTGGCAGGCTGAAAGATCTCATAGATAGGAAGAGCATCATCCTCTCGAGCTGGAAGACTATCGTTTTGGATGAAGCAGACAGGATGCTCGACATGGGATTTGTAGAAGATATGAAATTCATCATGAATGGTATGCCAAAGGACAGGCACACTCTGTTGTTTTCGGCTACAGTCTCAAAAGAAATAGAAAAGATGATCAACGACTATCTCAAGAACCCTGTGAAGATTTCGGTCAAAACTGGAGATACTGCAAAGAATGTTGATCAGGATATAGTAAAGATCGTTCGCGGGTCTTCAAAGATAGATACATTGCATACATTGCTGAATGGTAAGGATTTTGTGAAAGTCCTCGTCTTTGGCAGAACCAAGCATGGGGTGGAGAGTATTTCGCAGACTCTATTGGAAAAGGGGATCAAAGCAGAGTCTATTCATGGCAATAAGAGCCATTCCCAGAGACAAAAGGCTCTCAAGTCATTCAAAGATGGACATGTCCAAGCTTTGGTCGCTACGGACGTAGCAGCGAGAGGTCTCGATATCGCCGATGTGAGCCATGTGATCAATTTCGATATTCCTGCAACTTACGATGACTATGTTCACCGAATAGGAAGAACAGGTCGAGGCAATAAAAAAGGAAAGGCTCTTACCTTTATCGAATAGTTGGAGTATAGTGCCATAAGGAGGCTCTATGAAGAAAAAGGCAGATGATTCTCAGCTGGAGTTTTTCAAGTGGCAATATGATTCGCTTGCCAAGGGTTTGTTTTGCCAAAAGACTGAAATACCAAGCGACGAAAAGGAGCTGATCAGATCGGGTAAGATTGCTTACAAGAGGGATCAGGATAGGAGGCAAGGTGAGCTCAAATTCGGGGCTCCAAAACAAGTTCGAAGCACTCGCTCATCCAAAAGGGTAGATCCCAAAAAATGGGAGGGCAGTATTCAGATCGATGGAAACCCAGTGCCTGACTCAAGTGGGTGATCCTGTGAGCACAATGCTCTCAGAAATGATTGTATGCAAAATGACGTCAGTTATCATCTGGCGGCATTTTTTTGTTCGTTCTTTTTCAAATTGACCGATTATGTAGTCAGCTTAGGCATGCCTGTGCATGCGCTCGTGACCTCTTTCATCCCTCATCATCGTGTTATGTGAGAGGGCTCCCCACAAAGCCAATCCGGCTATGAGGATTCCGCTGATTATAAGATTTGTGCTCATAGTCTCAGCAGTCATTCTGAGGAAGCCTGACAAGATGATCCAAAGACCTAATATGACGTTTATCCACTGTTGTCACATGTTAGTAAGCTTCATTATTTGATAATGTCGACCTACCCATTATTAGCGACGACATATCTCCAATGCGTTACAAACTTGACCAAGCTTTAAAAGTGATTCATAAGACCAGTCTCTGTGTTGCAAAATATAGGCTTTAAGTGTAACTTGTTATCTTGTATGAACATTACGGAGACCGTAAGGCTCCTGTTGTTCTTTGGAGCAGTGGTCGGATTCGTCATTTGGCTCGAAAGAGTCATGTGCATGATCATTGTTATCGACACATACCAAACACACCCGTCGTTTGCGAGAGCGACGGTTTTTTTATTCCCAATTTATTAATATTTGATTTCGATTTTATGTGTTAGGTATAGAATCGGGCTATGAAATATCCAATATTTTTTGTGGCTCTCTTGCTCATGATATTATTTTCTTCCGAGACGCAAGCCAAATGGTCAGCTCCTCCTTTTTCTACATTGGACGCGGGACCATTCACAGAAAACTTCGGATATGTTGGATTCAGATTCGCTAGGGACACGATATCGACGACAGCTTGGGCCATTTACGCTACTCCTCCGCATCCAGTTGGAGAGGTTCACGGTCATTCAGATTATGAATTCATTTCCCTGATTCATCTTGAGCCCGCACCTATCGGGGAAGTGACCAGAAACTTGGTATCGGAATATGAGAAGGTTCATGGTCCCATAGATGGACCGCTTATAGATGGGGCATGGCCACAAGCTATGGAGGTCTCATTTATGGTGCGGGAGATGCGAGACGAGGTAAAGAATTTTGGAAAGCCTTTTTTCCTCACCGGCATCATAGGCGTGGAGCTCTGACATTGATATAATAAATGCATGGTCACTGTCATAGCTATCTTACCTTTTCTATTGCTCTTTATCTTTTTGGTCATCCTTGAGAAGCCAGCTTATATCGCTGGTCCAGTGATATTGGTAGTGACGTCTATATCCGCACTTTTTTTCTGGCAAATGGATGTGGCATGGTTCGGAGCCTCTCTGATCCGAGCTTTCCTACTCACGATAGAGCTCATGGTCATTTTGATTGGAGTTTTGCTATTGACTGGTATTCTGCAGTTCGAGGGGGTGCTCACTTATCTAAAGCACAAAATCTTCAGGCTATCGAAGGATGTACGCATCCAAGTCATCTTGGTTTCGTGGCTTTTGGTTTCTTTTGTCGAAGGTATAGCAGGATTTGGTACGCCTTCTATGATAGCTGGGCCTCTATTGGTTGCGCTCGGCTTTTCTCCTTTGGCTGCGGTAACGACATCTCTCATGGGGGACGCTGTTGGAGTCACATTCGGAGCAGTCGGATCGCCTATGACCATAGGTATACAGGGTGGAGTTACTCCTGATCAGCTCGCATTGTTGGGGTCAGATTTCTTGGAAAAGACCTATGTCGGAGCTTCTTTGCTGCATTTTGTGATAGGTCTATTCCTGCCCTTGGCCATCCTTTGTGTTTTGAACTATATATACGAAAGGTCTTTTAGAAAAGCTTTTGCTGCATGGAAGTTCGCCTTCATGTCGGCATTGGTGTTCTTGATACCTTATGTTTATATAGCAAATCTGCTTGGCCCAGAATTTCCAGCCATTTTGGGTTCAATCATAGGTTTTTCTGCACTGGCTCTGTTCATCCGTTTCAAATTGTTCATGCCCAAAGAGGAATGGGTATTCAAGGAAGATGATAAGAGGTTACAAAAGGAGCTATTGAAATCAAAAGACAAAGGTATGCTTTGGAAATCCTTACTGCCTTATATTATAGTTCTCGGTCTCTTGTTCATCAGTAGATTGGATATTATAGGTTTTGGCAGTTTCCTAAAGTCTATAAAGATCACTTTCGCAGATATTATGGGGACAAGTTTGGATCATAGCCTTTCGCTCTTGTATTCACCCGGAATATTTTTTCTTCTTGCGGGAGCGATATGTTTTGCTTTTTTCAAGATAAGTGCAAAAGAGGCAGGGGAGATCCTCAAGAGCACGGGTCTCAAGTCTTTGAAAATATTTTTGTCGTTGATTTCGATCTTGGCTGTCGTGCAAATTCTATTGTATTCAAATCACAACTCAATCGGATATAGCAGTTTCATCGGGCATCTCGTATCTATGATGACAGGTTCGGGGGAATTTTGGCCCATTTTGTCTCCCTTCGTCGGATTTTTCGGGGCTTTCCTAGCGGGTAGTTCAACTGTCTCGAACCTGATGTTCTCATCAGTTCAGGTGGACGTAGCTATTGCAGTAGGTATGCTTCCTGTCTTGGGTTTGATTCTCCAGTCTATAGGCAGTGCGGCAGGTAACATGATAGCTGTGCACAATGTCATCGCGGCTTCTGCTGTCGTACATCTGGAACACCCTGAAGGTAAAGTCATAAAATACAATATAATTCCTGCTCTGGTCTACGTTTTCCTTGCGGGAGTCATTGTCTATCTGCTCATCTCTTGCGGTTTGTTGTAGCCTTATCTCTGCTTCCTGCAAATGATTTGAAGGAGACATTTTTCGCTTGAGGTTGACTAAATTCAGATTTGGTGGCAGATTTGAATGTAGAACAATCAACAAAAGGATTCTATGAGCTTACCTAAGCAGTTATCAGATATTTTCAGGAAATGGGAAGTCGAAAGTGCCGAAATGATAATGGAAGCAGCGCTCGAGGCAGGTCTCATGTGCCAAGGTCAGCACATAACTGTGTTTGTTGCTCTTACGAGCGACGCATTGTTCTTTCCAAGGCTTGGAGGCGAACTGGGGAAAAAATATAAGCTCTTAAACAAAGCAGAGCTCAAGGTAGAAGATTACGAGAAGATGAGACATTGGTTTCTAAATCGAAATCAGATGGGAGGCTCAGGCAGCCTTATCCGATCTCAAAAGATCTTGGACATCGTCGCTTTCAATCGGAATAAGCCGGTTTACCTGTACCCGAGCATAAGGAGAGCGACTACGGACTTGGTGGCAGCTATGAACAAGATACTCAGGCAGGAGTCACACATCATAACAGGTGTAGGCAGGTTCCTCTATATTGCCAGTCATGAGAAGCGCCATCAGATCTGGCTCATGGGAAGAAGATAATTGGTTCGTCAGCCCGTCAGAGATTTTTAAGCCCGTCATACTGTTGACGGGCTTTTATTTTGGTTCTTGGTATACTCCATTCATGAACATCACTATTGTTACTGTGGGGAAAAAGCACGATCCATCCATTGAAGAGGCGATTCGAGATTTTAGCACTCGAATATCGCATTATACAAATTTCGTTTGGAGAATCATTCCTGCGGAGGTCAAAGACAAAGAGGGCGAACAAATCTTGAAAGCTGTAGAAAAATATGACCACGTCATTTTATTGGATGAGCTAGGGAAAGCATTGAACACAGTCGAGTTTTCAAATTATATCTGTAAGCTTTTGAATGAAAGTATTCGCAACTTGGCATTCGTGATCGGAGGGGCATATGGGGTAAGTGAAGATGTAAAGAAAAGAGTGAATTATGTTTTTTCTATTTCCAAGCTAACCTTGCCTCACCAGCTAGTGAGGCTTATCCTTGCAGAGCAAATCTATAGGTCATTCTCCATTATAAAGGGCGAAAAATATCATCACGCCTAGTAAAAGACAACGCTCGTCTTCATAAAAGACAATCAGGTTTCGACGTAAAAGACGCGGTGTTTCCCATATGTAGTCAGGTAATAGACGGGTTAAATGAACGTCTGTTTTTTTGCATAAATAATTCACTACAAACATGAATACAACCACAATCGGTGTTTTTAAGGATAGGATAGATGCAGAAGGGGCAATAACAGACTTGCGAGCTTTGGGCCTACGTGATTCTGACATTTCATATGTTTCTCTAGACAAGACTGAAAATGAAGTTAAGACGAATTCTGGCGGCAGTTCCGTAGGTTCAGGAGCAGCTTCGGGCGTGGCTACAGGTGGAATAGTAGGTGCCATAGCCGGACTGGCTGTAGCTACGGGTATCCTTCCAGGTTTGGGCACCTTGATCGTGGCTGGACCTATCGCGGCTGCTTTGGGCCTCACAGGTGCGGCCGCAACAACAGCAGCGGGAGCTATGACTGGTGCGGCTGCTGGGGGTATCATCGGAGCATTGACTGGTTTGGGAGTGAGCCAGAGCGACGCCAGGGAATACGAGAGCAGGATAAGACGCGGAGGCATAGTCCTAGTCGCTCGATCAACTATTGCAACAGCGGTCCTCAATGTGTTCGCGAAATACAACGCTGAGGAAGTGAGAGAATACAATTCGGAAGTCAGTTAGCCGTTTCTTTCAGGGACCGCTGTTACAAACCCCGACCATCAAAGTCGGGGTTTGTATAAGAAGTATTAGCTATCCACATACATCCTGCGCTCAATAGAGTTGATTTTTATTCTCTATAGACTATGATACGTACATGCAAGCAGCAATACACAGCACAATATCAGTAGTAAAAGGCTTCAAAACTTTTATCTTGAGAGGCAATGTCGTAGATCTCGCAGTCGGTGTCATGGTTGGAGCCGCTTTTACGACTGTTATCAATGCTCTCGTAAAGAACATAATGACTCCATTCATCGGAGCCCTGATCAAAACCCCTGATTTTTCAAAGCTAACGTTCACTATAAATGGCAGTGTCTTCATGTATGGAGAGTTTTTGAATGCACTCATTTCTTTTTTGATTGTAGCTACAGCTATATATTTCTTTGTCGTTACTCCAGTCAATGCTCTCGTTTCTAGATCCAGAAAAGAGGCTCCAATGGACCCTACTACCAAGAAGTGCCCCGAGTGTTTGAGCGAAATAGCAAAGGATGCCAAGCGATGCGCATTTTGCACATCTGTACTGGGTCAATAGACATAAAAAGTATCTTAGGACTGCGTAATATATATAATAAGAATATGTAATAAGTGGACTTGCTAACGTCCATATACATGTTCATGAAACGGCTTTTCCTAAAAATGTTTTCCTTGGTGACATTTGCACTTGTTGCAGTGTCCTTTTTGAGTATCGGCGCCGAGGCTGCTGTTTCAAACTGGCAGAAAGGGGTTAGCGTATACCCACATTCAGCTTCAGATTTTACATCAATGTCCTTTAAGCAGACTGTCCTAAATCTAAAAGACATGGGAGCTGATACGGTCACATTCATCATTCCTATATATCAGACAAATGAAACTTCATCGGACATTCAAAGCGGAGGAGACACACCATCAAATGAAGCCCTTGCCGAAGGAATAAGTTATGTTCACGATCAAGGAATGAAAGTTGTTCTCAAACCACATCTGGAGATTCTGAGCAGTTGGGGATGGAGAGCATATATTAAGGCGCAAGACAGGGATGCGTGGTATGCGAACTATGGCGCCATGTTAAATAATTTGGCCGACATCGGCAATCAAAATGATGTCGAAGGTATTGTTATAGGTACGGAGCTCATAGGCATGGCTTCCGAATTTGCGAATCAAGATAATACTGCTCGCTGGAATAAGATAATATCTGATCTGAGGCAGAGGTATTCGGGTTTTTTGACCTATGACGCAAACTGGAGCTGGGGAAATCCACAATTTGAGCATGAAGTGCATAGTATTGGATTTTGGTCCGCTCTAGACTATATCGGAGTCTCGGCCTATTATCCGCTCGCTCAAAACTCAGTTGATCCTTCGGTGGACGTCCTAATTGATTCTTGGAAGTATTGGGATGAAAGTCAACTTCGAGGGATCAGTGAACGATGGGGAAAGCCGCTTTTGTTCTCCGAGATAGGTTACAAGAGTGTGAACGGAGCTCACAACGCTCCTTGTTGCACTGCTCCAGAGAACTATGATGGAGATGCACAGGTTCGTTTGTACGAAGCATTATTTAAATATTGGTCCAATTCTCCTCATATGGCTGGGCTTTATCTTTGGTACTGGGATGTTAATCCTGATTATGGGGGATTTGGAAATAGGGATTACACAGCACAGGGAAAACCGGCATACAATGTCATCAAAACTTGGTTCGGAGGAAACTCGGGAACAGGTTCTGGTACTGGTATAGGTGGTACTGGCACCGGAACTGGAACTGGTACAAGCACTGGAACAACCACGAACCCTGGTACGACTACAGGAACAACAACTAACACGACAACAGGAACGAGTACGTCGACTTCAACCGACCCTGTAGACACAACTGACAACGAAGATGATGGCGATGATAATGATGCTGATGATGACAATGGAAGCGTATTTAGCGGGAATTGGAGCATAAACGCAACCCCCGTAGTTCCTTTCAAGCGGATTTGAGAACAGGGAACTATAAATGTGGATGTTTCTGTATCTGGTTTGGCCCAGAATGTTATCGTCGATTTCGAGATACACGACCAAATGGGAAACAAGCTCTTTCAGACATGGAGAGAGGGGTAGAACATAACTTCCAGCGGTTCTACTTATAGCATCTCATGGCCCCCGCAAGGTAGTGGACGATTTTTACTCAAAGTCGGAGTCTTCACGGATAACTGGTAAGAAAATATCCATTGGACGGAGCAGGCCATGGAAATATTCGTTGAGCCAGCCGGCCCTTCTGACGATTTGGGAGAAGATGATGGAGTCACTGACAGTGATGATGCAGAAGGAAATGATGGTGGCACTAGCGGTGGAACAGACAGAGGAACAACAGATACTGATCTAGATCAAAGCGTGATAGGAGAGGGCTTGGATATCTGGTGGCCGATAGAAAATTCTGAAATATCCGGTCTGCAACCTTTGAAGATATTGGTTCCAGATACTGACTTGCGAGCGTATGATGCATATTGGCAAGTCGATGGAGATCGCTTGAACCCGATGTATGACAGCTATGAGGACTGGGCTCATAAAGAAGCATATATAGATGTGACGGATTGGGATTGGAATGAATGGGACATATATAACATCAATTTCATCATAAAGGACAAATCAGGAAATACAGTTCGCGAGAGTGCTGTGGACGTGAGAGTCGTGCACTGGTGATATAATGGACGCGTCATATGCGTCCTTCAAAGAATAAGTCTCATAGCAAGTTAAAAAAGAAATCCGCCAAGTCCAAGCGACGAGACAAGCGCTCTGTTTCGCACTCGCAAATAAAGGTCTCTGCTCCAACGAAGTTATCGGCTTTTAAACAAGCAGACTCTCCGAGACTAGTCACATACAATAGTAAACATAGTACGTGGATCGTTTTACTTTTTTCGGGAATAGCTTTGCTCTCGGTTCTCATCGTGATCATTGCATTTAGAGAGACAGATAAGCTCATGTCGCAAGATACATATATGAATGACGAACAGGAATTGATGAATAGCTTGGCCTCTTCGACCTCGCTTTCCAATCAGATCAAGACGCCGACTTCGTCACCAGATATCATATTGCCTAAGGGAACGATCCCAGCTGAGATTACTCGAGGTAAGACCACAGAAGACCAGATCATATTCACCTTTGACGGAGGCTCAGTAGATATTTCTGGAAGCAAAATTCTGGACGCTTTAGAATCGAGAGGATTGAAAGGTACCTTCTTTTTGACAGGAGATTTTATTGCTAAATATCCAGATGTGGTGCGTAGAATGGTGAAAAATGGGCATGAAATATACAACCACACCTATTCGCATCCTTATCTGACGCAGGCTAGCGAAGAAGAGATCGTGAGCGAGCTTGGGAGAACAGAAAAAGCGCTCATAGATTTGGTCGGGGTGAGCTCGAAACCATTTTTCAGAACTCCTTATGGGGATAGGGATGCACGAGTCCTTCGAATTGCCGCAGGTGAAGGTTATAGATCAGTATATTGGTCGTATGATGCTTCGGATTGGAGGGAATCAGAAGGGGAAACGAGAGAAGAAGTCCGAACAAAGATCTTATCCAATGTATACCCTGGAGCTATAGTGCTCATGCATATGGGGGACACGATATCAGGTGACATATTAGGTGGAGTCATCGATGAGATACACCGAAAGGGATACCGCGTGGTATCACTTACGGAAGGTCTTTAGAAAGTAGAAAGTAGAAAATGGAGAATGGAGAATCGCAAAGCGCAGAAAAGTAGAAATTGCAGAAAAAAGAGCAATTAGTTGCTCTTTTTTTCTATCGTTGAAGCTAAGGGTTCGAGCTGTGGAACTGGCAGGATTCTCAAGGAAGAAGGATTGATCTTTGAAGCGCCTCTCCTTGTTGCGCTCATTCTCTCGACTGAATTGATACGCTCGATGATCTCTGCCTCCAATGATACTTGAGATGCGGTCCTCTGGGCTTCTCCGAACAATATGAGAGCGTCTCCGTATGCTCCATTAATAAGTTTCGCCAATCCTTCCGCGCTATAGTCTTTTGCCTCTGCGATCTGTTTTTCGGCAGTTGAATCTATGTTCGAATGGGAGCCTTGTTTCAATGAATTTTCGGCAGCTACAATCGAGCCTTGGATCGAAACGTTAGCTTTTTCAGCAGCAATCCTAAGTCGCACATTGTCGGAGCTCGATGCCATATTGTAAGTTTCTGCAGAGACTCTTATTTCAGACGCATAGCCCAATGATTTCTCCAAAGATTGATTTATGCTTGCTATAGAACGAGATGAGTCTTGGGTTTCAATTTGCTTTAGGATATCTTTGTGCGCCATCAAAGTCGATTCCAACCTAGAACTCAGCTCTGCTGCTCCAAATGAATCCTTGTTTGTATGCATTTTTCCAGCATAAGAGAGGACTCTGGTCACGTGTGACCCGAATCTTTTCTCTACAGATTTGAGAGTCTTTTCGTCCAGATTTCCTCCTATGGCCAATGTTTCTGCTTCCAAGAGACGAGAGACCGCTAGTTTCAATTCTAGGTCAGCTTTTTCTTCTACAGAAGAAGCCAATCTCATCTGAACGCGCTCTATTATCCCCGTCTTTATAGGATAGAGGGTGCTACCCGGCATGGCTTGCCCAGCTATGGCAGTGATAGTTCCGCTTGCGATGACTAGGCCGAACATGACCGTACCCATGAACAGACGATACGCAGATCTTCGTCTAAGTGTAGAAGTGATCCGGCTCGAATAAGTGACGGCTGCTTCGATATTGGAAGTGGAATCTTTTAGGCCATCCTCTTCTGTAAATTCTGAATCAACAAAAGCTGGAGTGGTATGCGCAGTCATGTTTGCAGTTCGTTCTTTGATATTATTCCAGACCTGAGTCTTTTCAAGAGAGGTCATGGAAACCTCCTTTGCTTTTTCGCAAATGATCCTTGCTTGTAAATCTGCTTGGATCTCTCGCCAAACGACGGCCTGTTCATCGGCCGTCATCTCTACTTCCTTAGCTTTGTTAAAAAATTTTTGAAAATTATGATTTGGTTGTTCTTTTGAGTTGTATTTCATGGTGGAAGAGGCTTTTGAGTTTTTCGAGTCCGCGGTGTATATGGACCGCGATCGTATTTTCTCTCTCGCCCGTAATATGCGCAATCTCGCTTAAGGACAATTCTTGCACATATCTCATGAAAACGGCTTCGCCATACGGCTCCGGCAGTTTCTTTATGAGATCTACAGCTTGTTTTCCATCTATTCCGTCAATCCACCTGTCGCTATCGTCGAATACTGGATCGAAGCCACCCTCATGGAGAGTCTCCAGAGAATCGACCGGCTTTCGTTTCCTATATTCGTCGATGACGAGGTTGCTTATGACCTTGTAGAGGAATGCTTTGAAATTGTCTACTTTTCCTTTTTGGGAAATAAATTGCCAGGCTCTAGTGAATGTTTCCTGAAGCAAGTCCTTGGCCTGCTCTCGGTCATTCAACTTGAACATACAGAAGCGAAATAACACATCTCCATGTTCCATGTAAGCTTTCTCTAGCAATTGTTGTTCTTTACCCATTATGAGTGGACGATAAATGTAACCCTTGATTACAAGGTACACGTTTAATAATGAAAACCTACTCTCGTCAAATTAGATACGAAACCCTGAGTATTAAAATCTTTTTGCAAAACGGCTTAGCTAGTGCTCCTCTCTCATACTTCGCCTCGTTACTTTTGCGACTTCCACCTCGCTTGGTAACTAATAGCATTGGACTATCTCTACGACATCCACTGTCGTTTTTGGTGCACTTTGTGACCCGTTTTGCACCTTCGAGTTTGCTCAAATCTCTTATTTCCTTATAATCAATACATGAATACAAAAAGAATATTATTTTGGCTAGGTTTCGCGGTTATTATTGGTCTCATCGTTTGGGGTCTCATTGCGGCAGGGAACAAAGAGCCTCGCGAATTCAATCCAGTTAGTGGCACTCCAGCGCCTATAACAGAAGCAGACAATCTCTTTGGTTCGGCAGATGCGGATGTCACCATAATAGAGTACAGCGACTTCCAGTGTCCTGCTTGCGCCTTTTATTCGAAGGTCTTGAAACAGTTGGTTTTGGATCAAGCGATGTCAGCTACGAGTTCTCCCTTGGTCAGATTGGTTTATAGACATTTCCCACTTCCAGGTCATGCGAATTCCATGGTGGCGGCGCAGTCTGCAGAAGCAGCAGGCGTTCAGGGAAAATTCTGGGAATTTAGCAACGAATTATTCGACAATCAAGATGATTGGGCCACGGAAGAAGATCCCATGCCCATATTTGAGAAGTATGCGACAGGCCTTGGTCTCGACCTCGCAAAGTTCCAGTCTGATGTGAAGAGTGACGCCGTTAAAGCTAGAGTGAAAAGAGATCTAGATGAAAGCCAAAAATTGGATCTTCGCGCGACACCTTCATTCTTTGTAAATGGAAAATTTATAAATAATCCTCCAAGCTATGAAGCTTTTAAAGAAATTATACGCACTGCGGCTAAAGACGGTTCCAACTAGTCTCGTCATCATCCTCCTCGTTATCGCACTCTTAGGTTTTGCCGACTCTGTATTCCTCACGATCAAGCATCTCCAGAATGTCGTCCCTCCGTGTTCTCTCACGAGCGGGTGCGAAGATGTGCTCACAAGCTCATATTCTACTCTGGCTGGGATTCCTGTGGCTTTGTTAGGAGCTTTGTACTATCTCGCCGTAATGATCGGTCTGTTCATATATATAGAGAGCGAGAATTTGAATATTCTAAAGATGGCTTTGTTGCTCACCTCGATCGGCTTTGTTTTCTCTGTATTCTTTGTCTTTCTCCAAGTATTCATAATAAAGTCCCTCTGCATGTATTGCCTCATCTCAGCTCTCACATCCATATTGTTGTTTGCTATTTCGACGTACATCTTTCCAAGGTATCGTGAGACTGATACACTCTCCGCATGAATAAAATGAATGTTTTAGAGGTCGGGCCTTCTTCGGGATACGAGCTATTGGACTCTGGAGATGGCGAAAAACTAGAGCGCTTTGGAAGCGTCGTCTTGTCTCGCCCAGATCCTCAGGCTCTCTGGAGAAAAAATATGCCAGAATCCGAGTGGAAAAAAGCTGACGGGCATTTCAATCGCGACGAGGCAAAAGGCGATTGGACTCTTTCCAAAAAAGTTCCAGAAAAGTGGAGCGTAGAATTCGAAAGCCTCAAGTTTTGGATCAAGCCGACGGCATTCAAGCACACTGGACTATTTCCTGAACAAGCGAGCAATTGGAAGTGGCTTGGAGAAAAATGCAGGGAGAAGGGAGGGGCGCAGGATTCGGGAGGTGTGGAGGTTCTCAACTTATTCGGCTACACAGGTGGAGCAACGCTCGCATGTGCGAAAGCAGGAGCCAAGGTGGTGCACATCGATGGATCAAAATCGGCTGTAAATTGGGCAAGAGAAAATGCGGAGGCTTCAGGATTGAAGGATAAACCAATTCGTTGGATCGTCGAAGATGCTCGTACTTTTGTAAAAAGAGAGGTGAAGCGTGAGAGGAAATACGATGGCATCATCATGGACCCTCCAGCTTTTGGTCATGGACCAGAAAATGAGATTTGGAAGATAGAAGATCATTTCATGCCTCTCCTCGAAGACTGCTTCAAGCTCTTCAAAGACAAACCTCTTTTCTTTCTCGTGAATGGATATTCTGCAGGGTATTCAGCTCTTGCTTATGAGAACGCCTTGAAGCCTCTCCTCTCCAAATATGGCGGTAACATCGAAGTCGGTGAGCTTGCGATAAAAGAAAAGGCGAGTGGAAGGGATTTGCCAGCAGGGATATACGCTAGGTGGTCTCAAAATTAGTCTTATATTAGTTCCTCTTCCGAGGTGGTTATTTTGCTACGCATAATTCTTTTTTTCTGCTAAGCTCAATCCATGTCCGCCAAGATATTATCTGGCAGAGAGGTACGTGATTCTTTGGTCCCCACTTTACGGGATCGGGTTTTTCGCTTGAAGACAGAGAAAGGGATCGTGCCTTTGCTCAGTATCATTCAAGTAGGCGATAGGCCTGATTCTACTTCTTATATCGGAGCCAAGAAGAGATTTGCAGAGAAGATCGGCGTCCTATGTCGTCATCTCAAGTTTGAAGAGAGCATTTCAGAAGATGAGTTTTTGTCAGCGATAAAAAAAGAGAATGAGGATGTGGCAATCCATGGAATAATAGTTCAGCTTCCACTTCCTGCACATATTAATAGAGAGAATATTATTCAGGCCATTCTACCTTCAAAGGATGCAGACGGCCTTACGGGGAAGTGTCCGAAGCCTAGCGTCATTCCTGCAACAGCCAGAGGAATCCGTGACCTATTTCGTCACTACAGTATTGAGCTCAAGGGCAAAAGCGTGACCGTGGTAGGAAGATCCATCTTGGTCGGTAAGCCGATAGCAGAACTATGCAACAATGAAGGCGCGAAAGTTACAGTTTGCCACAGCGGTACGATAGATTTGGCAAAGGAGACCAAAGATTCAGATATTCTAATTGTGGCCACAGGTAAGCCTCATCTTATAGGTCCTGATCACGTCAAAGAAGGACAGATAGTGATCGATGTGGGTATAAGCAAAGACTTGGAAGGCCTCATAATGGGAGACGTGGACTTTGACCGGGTGTCCCAAATCGTTTCCGCTATTACTCCCGTTCCGGGGGGAGTCGGTCCAATGACAGTTTGCGCTCTATTCTTGAATCTTCTTGATTTGTGCGAATAAGTGTGGGGTTTTTCGATAATTCTTGCGTGCTTTTTGGGCAGGCGTTATCATGGGTTTATTAGCAGTATTTAGTATAAGTAATCATTCAAATGAACAATATCCCTGATAAATTTTGGAATTCGGCGATGGGTGCCTTGGGTCTCATCACTATATTCCTTGTGATCCTATCTATCAAAGAGATCAAATCCATCGGCTATGTCGGAGTAGTCCCGAGCCAGATGAATACAATAACAGTTATGGGAGAAGGTGAAGTCATGGTTTCTCCAGATCTCGCGACTGTTTCATTCCAAGTTATCGAGTCAGGCAAGACGGTCTCTGAAGCTCAGACAAAGGCAACAGAAAAGTCCAATGCCGCTCTCAAAGCAGTGAGGGATGGTGGAGTAGAGGACAAAGATATCAAGACGACCTCGTACAATATAAATCCAAAGTATGAATATCCTGTTTGCACGCAGTGGAGCTGTCCGACTCAGTCTCCGAAGCTCATCGGTTATGAGGTCAGCCAATCTGTAGATGTTAAGATTCGCGATCTCGACAAGGCGGGAGAGCTTCTCGCTTCGATCGGAGGGTTGGGAGTTCAGAATGTGAGCGGATTGAATTTCTCTGTAGACAATCCTGATATGGTGAATGCCGAAGCTCGTGGCAAAGCTATTGCTGACGCAAAGGCCAAGGCTAGTGAGCTCGCCAAGCAGCTCGGTGTGAACATCGTCCGTGTTCAGAGCTTTAGTGAGAACAATTTCCGCCCGTATCCTGTTGCATTTGGAAGGGGAGGTGTTGAAGCCAAGGTTATGGATCAAGCATCTGCTCCTGCGCCCGAATTGCCAGCTGGTGAAAATAAGATCGTGAGCAATGTGGAGATCGTGTATCAGGTGAAGTAGTATTCATCGCTTAAAGAAAAAACGCAGGTTCTGCGCGCTATGCGGGACTGCGTTTTTTTGTTCTTTCGATTGTGAGAAGGGGGGTGGCTAGGCAAGGCGCTTTTGCGACTCTGAGGGGTGCAACATCTCTTTTTCGGGCACTTCGCGCAAGTAAAGTCTGACTTTAGTTGCGCGAAGTGGCCTAAAAAGGAGTTCGGTGCTGTGGTATGATTGTATGATGAAATTCATACGAATATTTCTTCTCATCCTGATTCTCATAGGCATAGGCCTTTTGATAACACAAAAAACTTGGGTTCCGAAGCTTGTGGAAATGATTCTTGAAAGAGAAGGTATAAGCAGCACCCAAAATTTACCGGTTGAAAGAAAGGCGCCAGCTGACAAGGTCGTAGTTCCCACTCAAAATATTACCTCGAGCCAAAGTGGCCTCTTCGTAAAGTTGAGTATCAATAATGATCAAATGAACGCAGTATCTGCCCCTGTGATCGTGAGCAGCTACCCGAATTATTTGCCAGGGTCTTATCCATTTATGGCACGAGTGGTCTCTTCGAATGGTGCTTTGTTAGGTGAGTACGGTTTTAATGATCCGAGGATCATTCTTGGTGAGCAAGGCTATGACGGACCAACAAGGCTAGATAACGCAGATTTTCAATTGATAGTTCCGTATTTCAAAGAGGCAAATTCTCTACAAGTATTTTCGGGCGATAAACTGATGATCTCGATCGATATTTCAGACTTAGCAAAGCCTTGACGGCGCGAAATAAAAGGTATACTATAAACCCATCAATAATAAGTCCCCGGGAAGGGGTTTTTTAATAAAAAAACATGAAATTCATCGAATACGTCAAAGCAACAAAGGCCGAAATGATACACGTCAATTGGCCGTCCAAAGAACAAACGATCAGATTCACAGCCCTCGTGGCGATCGTTTCAATAGCTACAGCCGTCCTTCTAGGACTTTCGGACTATGTATTTGCACGACTTTTGACGCTCTTGTTTTAACAATCATAAGCCTAAATTCTAAATATCATGTCCAAGCAGCACATTACAGGCGAGCGCAATTGGTATGCGATACATACGTACGCAGGCTATGAGAACGCGGTCGCTCGAAACCTCAAACAGCGCATCGAATCCCTCGGAATGGAAGACAAGATCTTCAACGTGATCGTTCCGACCGAAAAGAAGATCAAAGTCAAAGGAGGAAAGAGGGTCGAAGAAGAGGAAAAGATATATCCCGGTTATGTTCTCGTAGATATGATCGTAACGGATGATTCTTGGTATGTGGTTCGAAATACTCCTCGAGTGACAGGATTCGTCGGTGCAGGAGTAGCTCCGGTTCCACTCGATTCCAAGGAAGTAGAGTCATTGTTCGCTCGAATGCACAAATCAGAGACGGAGCACGCTATCGATCTTTCTATAGGCGACCTCGTCAAGGTAGCGGACGGTCCATTCAAGGACTTTGAAGGAAAAGTCTCAGAAGTCGATACGCAAAGAGGCAAGATCAAGGTATTGGTCTCGATGTTCGGCCGCGAAACGCCAGTCGAGCTCGACTTCTTGCAAGTTAAGAAAGTTTAATATACTATCGAACAACTATGGCAAAGAAAATCATAAAGACAGTTAAGGTTATAGCTCCAGCAGGAAAGGCTACTCCAGCT
>CAZJQW010000004.1:0-964 GCA_964548575.1 uncultured Candidatus Saccharibacteria bacterium | reverse complement strand
GTAAATATCGGAGATTTTACCAAGAAATTTAACGACGCCACCAAGGAGATGATGGGTGACCTCATACCCGTCGTGATCACAGTCTATGAGGACAGGACATATTCTTTCGTCCTAAAGACTCCTCCAGCATCGAGCCTTATTTTGAAAGCATTGAAGCAGGAAAAAGGTTCAGGCAAGCCAAATACAAAGAAGATTGGCACGATCACAAAAGCTCAAGTCAAAGAGATCGCAGAAAAGAAGATGAAAGACTTGAACGCGAACGACGTAGATGCCGCCATGAAGATCATCGCTGGTTCAGCTAGGTCCATGGGCGTGGATGTAAAGTAAAGAGGAACAATTCAAATTTTATTATTTCGAAACATCTTGCGACAAGCGCAAGATGTTTTCATATCGACTTCGTGGTAATCTATTTTCCGGACTTATGCGCAATAAAATATCTATTTGTTTTCTTTACAACGAAAAACCTGAGGTGTTTCATCAGTTGAAGCACTTTCACAGTTTTAGGCTCGACTTGAGGCATTTCCCGAACGTCAATGTTCAAACCGCACCGGCTTATCCAGATCTTCTCGTTGCAGTACTGGATTATGCTGACCAAGACATTTACAGGACCGTATTGCAAAGGTGCTCGGAAAAGGGAGATGTTAGACTGTTCCTCCATGAACAGTTGCCGCTCCCTCCGTCTGAATTTGTAAAAGGCTTGGATGTTTATCTCGAACGTCTTGTTCCTTGGGTGACTCCGATCGTGAGGTATCATGATCTGAATGAAGTCTCACATGAGATAAGAGAGTGGCTCAAATGTCGGTCAGGGGTGGTTTGTTTCTGAAGCTTGTTCTCAGGATCATCTTTGAGCATTAGGGTAGGTACGCATTCAGCCAAGGCATTTAGCAAAGCGCGATTTTCATGTCGCGCTTTTTTATTCTCTCTTAGGGTAAATACCCCGAAGCTTGCTTCGAAATGATAGACT
>CAZJQW010000003.1:0-27120 GCA_964548575.1 uncultured Candidatus Saccharibacteria bacterium | reverse complement strand
AAGCTCCACCCTCTCCGGAGGTGAATCATGGATGGACCAAGAAACCGAACAAGATGGAGAGCTAACCGTGGATGTTTATCAAACATCTGACATGATAGTCATAAAGAGTATGATAGCCGGCGTGCGCCCAGAAGACCTCGACATTTCTATCACTCGCGATCTTGTAACGATTAGAGGCAAAAGAGAAGAAGAGAGAGTCGCAAGAAATGAAGATTATTTTCTTCGAGAATTGTATTGGGGATCATTCTCGAGATCTATTACCCTTCCAGAAGAGATAGACGTAGATGAAGCGGAGGCGATCGAGAAACACGGACTTTTGATATTGAAGCTACCGAAATTGGACAAGAAGAGGCAATCAAAGCTCAAAGTTAGAACAGCGTAGAAAGAGTAGAAAAACGAAAAATAGAAAATAGAAAATAGAAATCGCAGATGACTTCTGCGATTCCACATCTATTTTCCACTTTCTACTTTCCGCCCTTTAGATATCCAAAGTCGCCAGCTTGGCATTGGACTGGATGAAGGACTTCCTCGAAGGGACATCGTCTCCCATGAGCATATCGAATACTTTGTCAGCATCAGTTGCATCTTCGATAGTGACCTGCTTCAGGATGCGCTTGCTAGGATCCATCGTCGTATCCCAGAGCTCTTCAGAATTCATCTCGCCCAAACCTTTGTAGCGCTGAATAGAAACTTTGGGAGACTTGCCTTTGACCTCTACTTCAGACTCTTCTTCATTCTCATCCTTTGGAGCACCAGCGGCTTCGAGAAGCTCATCTCTGGACTCATCAGATTCTTCGATCTCTTTTGCATCAAAGTCCTTACCGAGAGCTTTGACTTTTTCTTCTTCAGAATAGAAATACATCACTTCTTTGCCCCTTTTCACTTTATATAGAGGTGGCTGGGCGATATAGACATATCCATTGTCTATCAAAGGCTTGAAATACCTATAGAGCAAAGTCAAAATAAGAGTGCGGATATGGGCTCCGTCGACGTCGGCATCTGTCGCCAGAATGATCTTGTGATAGCGGAGCTTCTCTATATCGAATGTATCCCCGATAGCAGTTCCAAAAGCCAAAACTAGATTTTTGATCTGCTCAGATCCGAGCATCCTGTCCAATCTAGCCCTTTCTATATTCAAAATCTTTCCTCGGAGGGGCAATATGGCTTGAATAGTCCTGTCTCTTCCCTGCTTGGCTGTGCCTCCGGCCGAGTCTCCCTCCACTATGAAGAGCTCAGATTCACTTGGATCGCCAGATTGGCAATCAGCAAGCTTGCCTGGAAGAGTCATACCCTCCAGAGCTCCTTTGCGCAAAACAGAATCCTTTGCAGCCTTGGCAGCTTTCCTAGCCTTCATGGCCAAAATACATTTGTTGACGATAGACCTCGCATCATCGGGATTCTCCTCGAGAAAAGCGGCGAACGAGTCTCCAAATACGGTTGCGACCGCGCTCTGAGCCTCCATACTGCCGAGTTTGGCTTTTGTCTGGCCTTCGAACTGGATCTCGCGGAGCTTTACGGATATGACTGCTGTGAGGCCCTCGAGGGCGTCATCGCCAGTGAAAGTGTCCTCGCCGTTTTTTGTTAGATTGTTGTTCTTGGCGTAGGCATTGAGTGATCGAGTGAGAGCGGTTTTGAATCCTGTGATATGCGTTCCTCCCTCTGGCGTATGTATGTTGTTGGCAAATCCAAGAACTCGAGAAGATACATCATTGGCGTATTGCAAAGCGACTTCGATAGACTCGACCCCTTCTACCTTGCGTTCAACATAGAAAATATTCTTGTGAGCGGGCTTTAAAAGCTGATTTGAGAATCTGATGAGAGATATGAGTCCTCCTTCAAAGAAAAAAGTATACGATGGAGCTTCGACTCCAGTCTCGCGAATATAGAAAAGCTCATCATCGTCGCCGAAACTAGGTATCTGCTCACGAGCGTCTATAAGGCTGATGCGAAGTCCTCGAACGAGATAAGCCTGTTGCCTCATATGATTCACTATCCTGTTCCATTCGAACTTGATGCCTTCCTTGAATATCTCTGGATCTGGTTCAAAGATGACGATAGTTCCATGATTTTTTGTTGAACCAACCACTTTTACTTTGGATTGAGACTTTCCTCTCTTGTATTCCTGCATGTATATACCGTTCTTCACCGAGCCATCGCTCTTGTGGACCAAGACCTTCATGTTAGAAGAGAGTGCGTTCACAACGGAGGCTCCTACGCCGTGCAAACCTCCTGAGACTTTATATCCTTCGCCGCCGAACTTTCCTCCGGCATGTAGCACCGTCATAATGGTTTCCAAAGCTGATACCTTGGTCTGCTTGTGGATGTCTACAGGTATGCCTCGGCCGTTGTCCACGACTCGGACGCGGTTGCCTGGAAGCAAAGCGATCTCTATATCATTTGCAAAGCCTCCCATGGCCTCGTCTCGGGAGTTATCGAATATCTCTGTAATGAGGTGGTGCAAACCATCTGGCCCAGTCGTGCCAATATACATTCCGGGACGCTTTCGCACTGGCTCCAAGCCCTCAAGAACCGTAATCGCTGACGCATCATAGCCACCAGATGCGTTCTTTTTGTCTTTTGATTTATCTGCCATAAAAATAAAAGCGTACTGCTTTTGTTGCTCCAAGTATATCAGAAAGCAAGCTGGATTGCACGTGCAAAAACAATGTTATTGTGGCTTGGTTGAGCCGTATTATTATGCACAATTAGCGATTTAGATGTCGCATCTCACCGAGATCTTCGGCTATTCTCGTATTCATGTGAATAAGGAGCTGAATAGATCTTTCATATGACTCAAATTTTACGTCCAAACGCTTCTCAAATGCCTCAAAACGCATTTCTAGACTATTTAGGTGTTTCTTTATCTCAATAAGCTCAGTTTCGACATGACTGAGACGCTTATCAAGACGATTCAATTGATCCCATACTTTAGTAAACTGATCGTCAATTTTACTGAATTTAACATCGAACAGTTTGAACTGATCTTGAACTTTAGTAAAGTGTTCGTCAATTTTACTGAACTGTTTCTCAACTTTACCAAATCGATTCCCAATCTCATCAAAACCAAATGTCATCACTTTATCTATTCCGATAAAGCCGTCGTCCATATAGGTTTTGAGATATGCGAACTCTTTTCGGGATATATAATCCCTTTGCATAGGTGAAAGCATAATAGGCATACACAATAATTACTCTAATAAACTGACATTGTGTCCGCGCCTACTATGTTTGGAGATAAGAAATAACGCGGCGATATATTGTATTGCCACAATTATATTCCTTTAAAAAAGGCACGCAAGACTTGCGGTGAGTCAAATTTTGTTCTATCGCACTTCCCAACCCTTTTTCTTGACCTCAGAATAGACTTTTTCCATGACCCCATTGGCTTCTTCATCAGACAGAGTCCTATCTCCAGCTTGGAATATCATGCGGAATGCATATGACTTTCTGCCATCCTTTTCAAAACTATCAAATAGATCTGGTCCTTTGACCAATAACTCGCTCGCGGCCTTCTTGGCTGAATTTGCGATTACTTCTTTAACTTCCGAGTCCGATATTCCACTTGAAACGAACAAATCTATGTCACGCACGACGAATGGCTCAGTTGAAAATGGTTTGAATGTGACCCGAGATGCAGAGCCGAGCTCGATGTCTCTAATATCGAGCTTCACATCCAATTTATTGAGGTCCTTCACAACAGCAATGCCTCCTTCGATCTCCGCTTTCAGCTCTACACCCAAAGCCTGTCCTAATTCCTCCGCGGTCTTTTCGAGCTCAGTCTTTATGACCTGATCTTTATTCTTCACCTTCTTCGCATAATTCACTGCAAAACAAAGCTCCATCTCTTCGCCTTTATTTGGGAATACATTTCCGACCTCAAAGATCTTAACTTCATCCAAACCAAGAAGAGGCGCATTTAGCATTGCCTTGTCCAAAGACTCTTTGACTCCACTTTTTAAACTTGTCCTTAAAAATCCCTTATCAGATGCCATGGGATACGCGACTTCAATATCTCCTTTATTTACAAATGACCTCGTCTGCACTTCGCTAAATCCCCTCTCATAGAAGAAGTCCTTGATCTTTTCAGCTAGCAAGAAATCCTTTGCAAAGGCATGCCTTGAATCTCCTTTCGGCAACACACTCTTAACTTTATCCAAACCGACGATGCGACCCGCCTCGTCTATAAAATCTTCTTCTATTACCAAATCCAGTCTTTCAAATGGAGGCGTGACTATGTATTTTTCGCCTTCTTGCTTCGTCTCAATGCCAAGGGCTTTAAATATCTCAAGAACTTTCGAAGCTCCGACTTCAATGTTTAGTGTTGATTCTATCTTCTTGTGAAAAACTTCTACAGACCACTTCTCGGGCAACTTTGAATAGACATCAGTCATCTTGCCCACTTCACAATCCGTAGAAAACTCCTTAATAAGATCCACGAAAACTGAAGCACCAACTACTGTTAAATGAGCCGTGATCTCATTCTCGAACCTCTTGGACGAATCGTTACGAATGTTATGTCTCGTCGAAGTCCTTCGCACAGAAACAGGATCAAAGCTAGCAGACTCCAAAATGATATTCTTTGTCTCTGGAGTCACGACGGCCTTGAGACCGCCTTTGACTCCTGCGATAGCTAGCAATCCTTCGTGATCGGCAATGACCATATCTGCCGCACCCAGTTTGAGCTTGCGTTCCTTGTTCTGCCATTCACCATTGACCAAGACTCGTTCTGGCAAAAGCTCTATCTCCTCGCCTTCCTTGGCTTGCCTCACGATGATGGCACCCTTCACCTTATCCGCATCAAAAGCATGCAAAGGCTGGCCCGTATCGAACATGGCATAGTTCGTTGCATCCACAATAGCGCTAATGGCCCTGGCACCGATCGCCTCCAATCTTTCCTTGATCCAAGCTGGAGACTCGCCATTCGCAACATTCCTGACCGGAATAGCTATATACCTATTGCACTTATCAGTCTCAATCCGAACCTTCACCTCGGCTCCTAATTCTGGCAATTTTGCATCACTATTTTTAAAAGTTAGTCCCAGAATGGCACACAAGTCATACGCAACTCCTCTATGTGACAGCATATAATGTGCCCTGTCTGGCAAAGTCTTTACATCCAAAACAGCGTCAGATTTTCCTCCCACTTGCACCTCCTCGACGCCTTCTATCTCCGAAGACTTCATGAGCATTGCCTCCTCGACTGCCTTCGCGCTCGGCAATGTTTCCTCGATATGATCTTGTAGCCAGGATCTGAGGACTTTCATTAGAATTGATTGATGAATCTTAGGTCGCCATTGTAAAGCATGCGAATGTCAGTGATGTTGTGCATGCGCATGACCAACCGATCTACGCCAAGGCCAAATGCAAAACCGCTCCACACAGTGGGATCAATGCCAACGGACTTGAATACATTGGGGTGGACCATTCCTGCGCCTCCCATTTCGAGCCATTTGCCATTGAATAGCATGTCTACTTCCACTCCCGGCTCCACGAATGGGAAATAGCTGGGCCTAAAGCGGATCTGGACATCATCCCCATACATCTTCTTGAATAGGTGCTCGACTGTGCCTTTCAAATGTCCAAGGGAAACGTTCTTGTCTACATAGAGGGCTTCGAGCTGATAGAACTGTGCTTCATGCGTAGCGTCTGTTGCTTCATTCCTGAATACTTTTCCAGGTACGATGATCGCGCAAGGAAGACCGTCTTTGTTCTTTTCAAGAAATCGAACCTGAACCGATGAAGTTTGAGTGCGCATGACTGGACGGTCTGACTTCTCACCGCTCTCCTTGGGTTTCTGCTTTATCCAAAAAGTATCCTGCATATCGCGTGAAGGATGATCCTTCGCCACATTCAATGCATCGAAATTGTAGTGCTCCGTCTCGAGCTCAGGACCAGTTCTGACCACGAATCCCATCTCGGAGAATATCGCCGTGGCTTCGCGGATGAATTGGGTTATCGGGTGTAAATGCCCTTTCATGCGCATAACTTTAGCAGAAAAATGGCGTAGACTCCAATGGGAGGAATAAAAAAGCCACGGATTTAACCATGGCTGTTGTGAGTTCGCTTTTCTTTATGGCGCAACTAATCTTCAGATAGACGACTTTCCGCTTCAACCCTATGAACGATGTCATTCCATCTTGAGAAATAGTCCACGGCTCTCTCGACTCTATCCCCAAGAAGCATAGCTTGCACGACTGCTCCGAACTGGTAATCCTCACGCGATCCGAGCTTCGACTGTTCCATGAGAGACCTGAATCTCCTCAGATGATTCATGCCTTCATGGCTCTTCATCAGAAAAGTGGCGCTCTGTCTGATGACCTCCAGGTCAGGGACACGGGTAGCAACATCGACAACAACTACGTCGAGGTCCTTCCGATACGGCAATATCGAGGAGTTCAGATATGCGATAATCTTTCGCATATGTCGAATGCTGGTTCCATAAATGGAACCATTCATAGACTGCATCGTGTCTCGAATGCACCTACAGAGCAGGAACATTGCATGCTCCTTCTCTTCATCCGATTTGAGAGGGTCCAAAGCATCTTCTATCAAGGACTCTTCTGCCATTTTGTTCTTGAGAGCAAACACTGCATCCTGAATATGGGTCGGATAGATAGAAAATTGCTTGAGGATCTTTGCCGCCTCATTGGCACCATGCAGTATCATGCCGAGCAATATGTGCTCAGGATCGATCTGTGAAGCCTGGACTATCCTATCCGCTTGTCGAAATGCAGATATGACGCGAGGATTGAAATCAAGATCAGGATCTTTCTCGAAGTGTCTGCCTAGCTCCGATATTACCACTTCGCGCAACTTGCCCATATCCACTCCCATATCCTTGAGCCTTTTCGCTCCAAGGCCATCCTCGACCTCGATCAATGCCAAAAGTATGTGTAAGCAGTTCACGTTTGGGTGAATCGGCTTTTTCTGCTTCAGTGTTGCGAAATGGTAGATAAATCTGGACCGCTCGCTCAATCTTTCAAAGAGTTTAATAACATTTTTATTCTCTGCCATACCTGCCTTTCTTTTGAATATTCTAGTTTCCTACCTCTTGAAATATTGCACTATTTAAAGACTAGTGTCAACTAGATGCACGTTAGAATATCGTCTTTTCTGAGCCACCTCCCAGACTTGAACTGGGGACCTTCGCTTTACAAAAGCGTTGCTCTACCAACTGAGCTAAGGTGGCGGTTGCGACATTATAGATTAGAATTCCCCTTTGGGCAAGAAAAAACCCGCTCTCTCCAAGAGAACGGGCTAACATTCTAACGCTTACTTGGCTATACACTTCAGTTCATTGAAACTCACGGGCTTTGAGCCTGACTCACAAAGTGGACAGCGGCTTACCGGCCATTGTTTTATCTCATGATCAACTAGTGACACGACGTGTTGACTCCAAGCCTCTGTCACTCTGCACGTGTTCAACAGAACAGCAAGAAGAGGCGAGCAATTGCCGCTCTGCGCAGCATGCAACATATGGAGAACCGGGTCGCTACGATCGATAACTTCCATGCAAAGAAGTATTTCTTCATTGGCTTTTATAGGTACAGGCAGGGGGAGCTCGGACCACAGACAAGGCTTTGCTCGTAATTCAGAAATCACGCTGGCCAATTTGTAGGCCATCTTACCGTCTTCTTTTGGACATATCACCCGATTGACCTTTTTAGGTGCAAATCCATTCTGGACGAGCTTGAGCATGAGGTCGTGGCAGCACTCTCGAAACAATCCGTTTTTTGCTTCCAAAACCGTAGAATCAAAATAGCTATTGCTATGAACCTCAGAATCTATGAGCAAATGCGGCTCCTCTGCTTGCCCGCTGTGAGCCCATAGTGCACCCATCTTTTTGAATTCTTCTAACCAGTTGTATACCATATAGTTTTTTTCAATGTTCGGACACTTTGAGGCAGTACCATTGCCTATCGAAAAAATCGATTCTGGTACAACATTAGATTAACTTTGGCTAATAGTAAAGCGCTAGCCTATTTTACAAAATCAGAATATTTTTTAACTTAAGTATTCTTTCCACAGACTTATCAATCTTTTCTTCAGCGATTTCTCCGTTGTTAACAGCCTCCTTCAGGCGATTAAATATTTTTATGTGTTTTTCTGGAGTATAAGTGGAAATAATCATATCTGCACCAGCTTTGACTGCTTCCAAAGCGGAATTTTCCGTCGAAGTTCCTACTGAAGCCATTTCCATATCGTCGGTTATAATAATTCCCTCAAAACCGAGTTTATCTCTTAGGATTTGCGTTAAGATTCTGTGGGATTCAGTTGCAGGCTTTGCATCAATACTGGGGATCTTAATATGAGCAGTCATAATAGCTCCTTCACGGTTATCCTGAATTACCTCTATGAAAGGCAAAAGATTGGTCAGAAAATCATCACTGCTTATGTTTGTAACAGCTTCATTCTTGTGCGGATCTGGATAAATATTCCCGTACCCAGGAAAATGTTTACTTACGGGTATAACACCCCCTTTCATATATCCTTTTATCATCGCATTTCCAAGGTCACCAATCTTTTCTGGGCTTGTTCCAAAAGTCCGAGAGTATAAATATGATTTTGGGTCCGAAACATAGTCAAGAACCGGAGAATAATTCATGTTAACTCCCAAAGCTCTGAGTTCTATAGCCCTCTTGTATGCTAAAGCTTCTGCTTTCTCAACTGACATTATTTTGGTTTGTACCGTAAGTTCTTTTAAAAATTTGAAACGTGAGAAAGCACCACCTTCCTGATCAGTCGAAATAAAAATAGGTATGTCGGATAATTTCTGTAATTGGGAAATCATTTCAGTTATTTGATTTTTGTCTTTAACATTCCTTTTCAGGAGATTTATGCCACCAATATGATACTTTTCAATCATCATTTTGATATGACTATCCACATAATTATGTTCAAAGCCTACTATGAGCATTTGCCCTATCTTTTCATCTAAAGACATTTGCTGAACTTTAGCAGTGACTGGATTAGCAGTGACTGGATTAATTGTCTGTACATTAACAAGATTAGCAACGAGTTGATTTTCTTGTGGTCGGGAAGTCCAACCATAATAAATAACGGAGAATAAAACTGCAAATATAAAAATTACGATGAATAGCTGTTTCATAATCGCATCAACTATATCACATCTACTTTTTTTGAATGAAAGTGAAGTAATCCTTCCTATCAACAAACTTATTGTACCAACGGTGTTGATTCATAACTTTCCTTTCTCTATGTGATAATACCGTATATCTTAATTGACAAGCAATCATTATTAGTGTACTTTCCTTTTCAGATGCTAAACAAACCGAATGTGTGCACTAACTGCATCTGTGCACGGTGATTCGGTATAGAAAGGAAAAATGCAAATAGTTAAAAATGCGTACACGGAATGCGAGCTCGAAGACGTTATTCCGTACAAGACGACCATTGAAAAAGCCTTCCTTGGGCAGTCCACAGATAAACCCAGATACAGGGTTCCTGGTACAGATGGAACAGTGATCCTCTTTGACAATCTGGAACTGGTGAGCAGGTTTATAAGTCTTTCGGTTCCAGACCAATATGATTTCATCCAGGCGATTAAATTCTTGCTTCATAGGCATTTAGTGGACGAAATGCAAATCAAGATCTTCTGGAAAGGCTCTTCCAAAAAAATCTTAAGAGTACGGGCGTTGCCAAAAACAGATGCTCTCTATCTGGATGTGGTTCCTATAGACAGCTTTTCAGGCTAAATCAAACCGCCGCATCTCCTTCGGGAGCTGCGGCATTTTTCTACTTCTCTTTTATATTCTCCATTTTCTATTCTCTACTTTCCATTTTCTACTTTCTATTCTCTAGTTACTAGTTACCTGTCCTCACTTGTCAGATATCCTCCTCAAATAGAATGACGCCCCATGCCTCTTCACATCTGCCCTTCCGCGGACCGCATCGATGACTTTCTTGGAATGAGGGTTGGCGAGAGCGGCGGACTTCACCTCCACATAGACTTTGCGGATCCGAAGTAAGACATGAAAAGCGATCCATTGGGCAATGACTATGAAAGTCTTCCTGTTCACGTATGATATCCATCTGCCTATAGTCGAAAAGACCGCTCCAAAAACGTGGTCGGTTCCCCTGCCCAATCGAGACACGATATTCCTCCTGCCACTCTTCACTTCAGCGCGCTTCAAGAGAAGCATGATGAGCATGCAGAGAAGCGACGCGTAGAAAATAGCTATGAGTGTATACATTTATTCTCCGAGCACTTTGAAACGCTTGAACCTTGCCAAAGCCGTCTTCTCGCCAAACTTTTGAACGGCCTGATCGATGAGTCCCTGAATGGTAATCTCAGGATTTTTGATGAAGGGCTGATCGAGCAAAACCATTTCCGAGAAATATGCCTTGAGCTTGCCTTCCAAGATTGTCTTCCTCACAGCTTCTGGCTTGCCTTTTACCTCTTCCTCGAATACCGCTCTTGCCGCAACAGTATCGCTCTCCTGGATATCTTCCTTCTTCAAAAACTTTGGATTGGTCGCTGTGACGTGCATAGCGATGTCTCTAGCCAAAGCGATGAAAGCCTCGTTCTTTGCTACAAAGTCTGTCTCACAGTTGAGCTCCACGATCGCTCCGACGTTTCCATTTGCGTGAATATAAGCCTGAACAACTCCGGCTCCAAATGTCCTGTCAGCCTTCTTTGAAGACATTTCGCCTGACTTCTTGTGCAAAATAACCATGGCCTTATCCATGTCGCCTCCGGCCTCTTCCAAGGCTTTCTTGCATTGCATAACCGAAACACCTGTCCTGTCTCGAAGGTCTTTTACTTGTTCTGTTGTGATTGTAGTTGCCATATTATTTTTGTTTATTTTATCATTTTCAGCTTTAGGAGTCTCGGGCTTTGCTTCGGGTTTCTTTTCTGTTTGTTTCGTCCCCAAATTCTTTGCACGCTTATTCCCTTCATCTCCATCGCGTAAAAGTGAGGATATGATTACAGGTCCTATCATGATTATATACTATCTTATGCCTTAGCTATCTTTCCCGAGTGATATGCCTGTGCGATCTCGTTTACAAAGAATTGGATGCTGGCCTTCGCAGCGTCGTTACCCACTATAGGATGAGCGATCCCTCCAATATTGCAATCTGAGCTTGCCAATGCGATAACAGGAATATTGAAATCTGCAGCCTCCTTTATTGCATTCTTCTCGTGGCGAGGGTCAACTATGACGAGAGCGTCTGGTGCTTTCTTCAAGGAGACTATTCCGAAGAACATCTTCTCGAGAGAAGCTATCTCTTTGTCTATGAGCATCCTCTCGCGCTTGGTGTATTTTGCAAGCTCGCCTTTTTCGCGGTCTCCAACAAGTTTTTCGTAGCGGTCGATACGCTTCCTGACCTGTCCAAAGTTCGTGATAGTGCCTCCGATCCATCTGCTGTCTACGTAAGGCATATTTATAGACTGAGCGGCATTCCTGACGGCTGCTGAAGCTTCCTTCTTGCCTCCGACGAACAGTACGATCTTGCCTTCTTTTGCAAGCCCTGCAATGAATTCTTTGGCTTTTGCGAGCATCCCTTCGATCTTCTCAAGGTCAAAAATATCCGTGCTGTTCTTTGTACCAAAAATGTAAGGAGCCACTGAAGGATGTCTCCTCGAACGTCCCAAGCCGAAATGAGCTCCCGCTTCGAACATCGTCTCGATAGTCTTTTTTGTATCCATATGTAAGCTCAAAGTTATCAGAATAAGGGTTATTAGTCAATTATGCACCTGTTATCCACGATTTTAAGCCTTTTTAGGCTTAACTTCCAAAACTATTTAGGTATACTAAGTTTCGACATGAAGATACTGATTATAGAAGATGATAGAAATACTGCCGATATGATCCGGCTCGGTCTGACTTCAGAAGGATACATCGTAGAAGTCGCCGGAGACGGGTCAGAAGGACTCTTCCTCGCAAAAAGCTTTGCCTGCGACTTGGTCATCCTCGACTACTCGCTACCAAAGAGAAACGGCATCGAGGTCTGCCAAGAACTAAGAAGGACTGGAATTTCGACTCCAGTCCTTTTCTTATCCGTAGAGGATGATACTGACATGAAAGCATCGGCTCTGGATTCAGGAGCAGATGACTATATGACAAAGCCTTTTACTTTCAAAGAGCTGTTCGCTCGTATCCGAGCTTTGACGAGAAGGCCACGCGAAATAGCAAAGCAGACTATGGAGCTCGGAGACTTGGTCATTGATATGGAGAAGAAGCTAGCATATCGAGCAGGATCATTAATCCCTCTAACACGAAAGGAGTACAACCTTCTAGAGTTCATGGTCAGAAATTCTGGTTCTGTACTTTCTAGAGCTCTTCTTATAGAACATGTCTGGTCTGCTGACAGCAATCCTTTTTCCAACACAGTCGAGGCACATATCAGAAACTTGAGAAAGAAGATAAATGCCAAACACAGGCCTGATCTCATATCGAACATCCCAGGGAGAGGGTATATCATCCAGTCACGATCTTTGAAATCAAATCGTTAATCTCACTTTATGGATAATTTAAGCCAATTTGATTTCGATTTCACTCTATACTGCTATTTTGAAGTCGTTATGAGTCGACATAACATTAAAAGTCACACTAATCACGATGAAAAGCATTTCCCCTATCCAGTCATCTGGATCAGCTTCAAAAAAGTGGTCGCGACCGGGTTAAAAAGATGAAAGAAAAATTCTTCACTTTAAGCAGGCAGGCGTGTGATGAATTCTTGGCTACTGCGCGCAGAGCTAGAATCTCGCGCAGTATTCTTTTTCCCTTTTTTTCAAACTTTACAAAGCAAAGAAAGCTAAACAATAAGAATCGCAGGATTCGAAACAAGTACATAGCACAACTCGGACCGGCGGTTGAGTTTGGATCATTATCAAAAGGTGTCATCCATGACATCATGAGCCCACTCCAAGCCATCGCTCTTACAATAGAACGGCTAGAAGGAAACTCTCAAGAAAAGATCGATGAGATAAGAGAGGTCATAGATACAGCTCAAAGCAGCGCTCGACAATTGGGTTCATATATCATCAGTGTAAAGAAAGGCCTAGATTTCGAGGCGGTAGGTCGAGAAATGACTACGAGTTTAAAATCAGCTACTACTACTTGCTTCAACCTGGTTACATACAATGCAAGGATGAACAATACTTTGCTTAGAGACCTCACGACAGATCATCTATTCTCGATCCACCCATCTCTTTTGCACCAGATTTTACTCAATCTTATCAACAATGCCGTGGACGCTTGTGGACCATGTGTTGGTCAAAAAATGGTCAGCATTTATTCAAAGACCGAAAGTAGACATATATGTTTGAGCGTAGAAGATACAGGAGTAGGTTTTCCATACTTTAAAAGGCGCCTTATCGGCGAAGAGCCTTTTACGACAAAGAAGAATGGCACTGGTGTAGGCCTGATCACTGTAAAATGTATAGCGGACAAACTAGGAATATCCATTCATTATAAACCAAGATCAAATGGGACTGGATCAATTTTTGAGATTCGAATTCCAATAAGATACTTGGTTGTTTAGCTTCCTGATCAACCCCGGACCCTCATAGATCATCCCGGTAATGAGTTGTATAAGATCTGCGCCTGCGTCGAATTTGTCTTTGGCGTGTTCGGGAGACATCACACCGCCGACTCCGATGATCGTGAATCTCCTTCCATAAGTAGAGCGAGTTTGACGAATGAGGTCAGTCGAAGGTTTTCTGCAAGGCTTTCCGGAAAGACCACCTCTATAGTGAGCCGGCGCTTCGAAACGGTGATCGAGGGATTCGTAGTCCTTGTTGAGGTTGCCGATGACGACGCCGTGCATCCCCTTTTGATCGATAACTTTCAAAAGCTCGTTAAATTTGTCCCAGGAAAGATTTATGGGCATCTTGATATAGACAGGCTTGGAGCATGGAATAGATTTCAAAGCATCCAGAAGCTTCGAGAGCAACTCTGGAGTAGTAAATGCCTCGCCTCCAAATGCATTGGGGCAAGAAATATTGATCGTATAATAATCGCCGACTCCTTCTTCATTCAAGCGCTTGAAAGAATACGCATAATCCGCAATTCCCTCCTCTACCGAAGCGGCGCATTTGTCATTCGTTCTTGCTATAGAAATACCGAGAACAAAATCTTTTTCACGAGGTGTTCTTTTTAGGCGCAAAATGATCGAATCCACGCCGTCATTTCTCAATCCCTTATTGACAATGATGCTCTTTGATTTTGGAAGCCTAGTTAGACGAGGCTTCGGATTGCCTTCGCACTTTTTCGCAGTCACAGAACCTATTTCTTCTCCACCCAATCCGATCTGAGGCAAAATCAGCGAAAGATGCCCATTGTAGTCAAATCCCGCAGACAAAAGGAAAGGGGTCTTGAACCTGATACCATCTACATTCTTTGAAATATCCGGCCCTTTATAGCCATAGATCAATCGAGTCAAAGCTCTGCCTACTGGATTTGACCCGAGTAATATTCCGAAGCCCGTCATGAAGTCATGTACCAGCTCAGGATCGAATAGAAAGAACATCGGTTTTAGGACTATTTTGTAAATCATTGTCTTATACTTTATCACACAGAGATATCCACACAATATGCACCGCAAATGCTCTTATTTTGCTCTATGATAAGAGCAAGTGCGTGATAGAATAGATGTCCCAATAATTTACATGAATACCGCTTCACCCTATTTCAAGACCAAAGATCTCAAGATCCCGCCACACAGCCTGGATGCGGAAAAAGCTCTTCTCGGATCGGTCATGATGAGAGGTGATGTGATGCACGATATCATGGACATCATAAATTCCGAGTCTTTCTACTCGGGTCAGCACAAGATCATTTGGGAGTGCTTGTTCGAACTTCATTCAAAGAGCTCCCCTATCGACGTCCTCACAGTTTCCGCGCGTCTCAAAGAAAAAGAACAGCTAGAGCAGATCGGAGGGATGACTATGCTCACGGAGCTCATTCAGATGGTTCCCTCATCGACGAATGCTGTCCACTACGCTGAGATCATTCAGAAAAAGCACATCATGCGAGAGCTTCTCCGAGCTGCGGAAAACATAAGCAACCTTGGCTACGAAGAAGAGGAAGAGCTTCACAGCATTCTCGAGAAAGCGGAGAAGTCTCTCTATGCAGTGACGAACAAGACTGGCTCACACAAGTTCATCGCTCTCAAAGATACACTGTCCGGAGCATGGGAACGCCTCGAATACCTTGCAGCGAATACCAATGAGATTCGAGGAGTGCACACCGGTTTCCCCGAGCTCGACAGCAAGCTCGCCGGCTTCCAAAAGTCCGACCTCATCATCCTCGCCGCACGTCCTTCTATGGGTAAGACTTCCCTCGCCCTAGACATCGCACGCAAAGCTGCAGTGAACTTCAAAGTTCCTGTCGCCATCTTCTCTCTCGAAATGAGTTCTCAACAGCTCGTAGACCGCATGCTCGCCGCCGAATCTCAAGTCGACTCTTGGAAAATCCGCACTGGTCACAATCTATCAGTGGGAGATGATTTCAAGAAGATCGGCGAATCCATCGCCAAGCTCTCCGAAGCTCCTATCTATATAGACGATCAACCTGGAAACAATATCTTGAAAATGCGCGCAGTCGCGAGAAGGCTCAAAAATGAAAAAGGTCTTGGCCTCATCATCGTCGATTACCTCCAGCTCATGGTTCCAACGCAAACTAGGAGTAGCGACAACATGGTCCAACAGGTCACGGAGATCTCTCGTTCACTCAAGAATCTCGCCCGCGAGCTCGAAGTACCCGTCCTCGCTCTCTCACAGCTCTCTCGTGCAGTCGAACAGCGTGGTGGCAAGCCTAGACTCTCCGACCTTCGAGACTCTGGATCCATCGAGCAGGACGCTGACGTCGTCATGTTCATTCACCGCGAATCTGATATGGAACAAGGTGGCCGCAAAGAAGAAGCCGAGATCCTCATCGAGAAGCACAGAAACGGTCCAACAGGCATGGTCAAGCTATTCTTCGACAGCAAGAAGACCACATTCATGAGTATGGAGAAGGCGGACTTTGGTGGATTTTAGAGTGGAAAGTGGAAAATGGAAAGCAGAAAACAGATAAATGCATAAGACAGGATTTACCGAGCTTAAAGATCGATAATCGCACGCGACATTAAATACATAGACAGTAAAGATTTTGAGCAAATTAAACCTCAGATTCAAAGTATTCAGAAACTTCTGCAAGCTTTCATCCGTAAAACAAACGAGATTTCTAATATACAAAAATAAGGCTGTTCGCCCCATTTTCCTTTTCCATTTTCCATTTTCTGCTTTCTATTTTCTGTTTCTTATGCCAAAGCGTCTATCTTCACCTTGAAGAAATGCTGTCTGTGTCCGTTCTTCTTGAAATACCTGCTCTTCTGCTTGTAATGGATGACGATGACCTTGGCTGCGCGACCGATCTGAGTAATAGTTCCCTTGACTGAGGCTTTGGCGATGTAAGGTGTGCCGATAAAAGTATTGTTGCCGTCATCTACGAGCAAAACCTTGTCGAAAACGACTTTGTCGCCCTCTTTGTGCTCGCCAGAAAGCTTCTCGATGGTGATAACATCGCCTTTCCCCACCGTATATTGCTTTCCTCCTGTCTCAATGACTGCGAATTCCATAATGCGACTCATTATACATAATTAAAATAAATGTGCAATATAGCCATATTTGGTATACTGGTTTTATGGACAATATGCGCAAACTAGAAGAGATATTCGGACACTTCCCTGGAATAGGGCCGCGCCAGGCCAAGCGCTTTGTTTATTACCTCTTAAATAAGTCCCCGGCTTCCATAAAGGAATTTGTTGACACGATAACCGAGGCCAAAAAAGGCACCGCTGAATGTGATAGCTGTCACAGGCTGTTTCTAAAAAAAGATCTATTACATAAGACTACCAAGTGCCCAATTTGCACGGATTCTTCTCGTGACCAATCGATCCTCCTGATCGTCGAACGCAATTCTGATTTCGAATCCATTGAAAGGTCAGGCGCTTACAAAGGCCTATACTTCATTCTTGGAGGCACGGTGCCGATTCTCGACAAAGAACCCGAGAAGCGAATAAGACTAAAGGCCTTGCTCGAACGTATATCAGCCGAACCAAACCTTAAAGAAATAATCCTTTCAATGAATACGACTTCTGATGGAGAACATACGGAGACTATTGTACGTGACGCCATAAGCCGCATCACTACAAACGCAAAAATCTCAGAATTGGGCCGCGGCCTTTCCACTGGCGCGGAATTGGAATACGTAGACGGTGAGACAATAAGGAATGCGCTGAGTAATAGAAAATAGTGCTTGACTAATCTCAACAAGGGATCATGGCAGAGGGTTTTTGTAAGATTATCTAATCAGGTAACTTCACCTCTTTAGCAATCCTCTTCAACTCCTTCGCACTCTTCGCTTCCATGAGGCGCATCCGGAATTCTTTCACGCCGTCCCAACCTGAGACATAAGCCTTGATGTGCTTTTTCATGATATCAAAATTTTTTCCCTTGAATGTCTTCTCGTAAAGTTTGGCGTGCTCGATGAGTATTTCGAGACGCTTTCGTGGAGTGAAAGACAATTCGAACTTCGCACGCTCTGTTTTTGTTGCGTGTGCTTTGGCGAAGAACCATGGCTTGCCAAAGACTCCTCTACCTATCATCACTCCATCGCAACCTGTTTCCTTGATGAGTCGAGTAGCGTGATCGATGCTCGGCACATCACCATTTCCAATTATCAATGTGTTGGGTGCAACCTTGTCTCGAAGCTTCACTATCTTTGGCATGAGCTCCCAATGCGCCGGAACTTCCGATAATTCTTTTCGAGTACGGAGATGAACTGTAAGTACGGGCAAATTCTGCTCTAGCAAAGTTCGAATCCATTTTAAATCCAACTCTGAATATCCAATCCTTGTCTTTACTGAAACAGCCATCCTCGCCTCTTCACCTCTACCCCACCCTCTTCGAGCTCCGTTCAGAACAGCAATCGCATTCATTGGATCTTGGATCAATGCTGCGCCCGATCTTTGTCTCAAGACAGCACGATCAGGGCATCCCATATTTATATCGAGTCCATCGAATCCAAGTTTGTGTATCAAAACTGCGGCCTTTTCCATCGACTCAGGCTTCGAAGTGAAAAGTTGCGCCACGATAGGTTTTTCTTTTCTTGAGAATTTGAGAGCAGGCATGAGGTGATTCTTTCCAGCAGAATTCAAACCATCGGCAGAAACGAACTCCGTCCACATCACATCAGGTCCACCGAATTTTGCGAACATCTCTCGAAAAACCGAATCAGTCACATTGGCCATAGGAGCGATCACGAAAAAAGGCTTGTTCGAGTGCGCCCAAAAATGGCCAGCTCTCTTCGCAGGCTTCTTATTGGCACGCTCATTATTGGCCTTCTTTTTGGTCGATCTCGCTTTTTTTTGCTTATTCTTCACAAACGCCAATGTACCCTATTGCTTTATCTTATTCAACAGCTTGAATTCATCGCTATCGCGCGACTTGCTGCCCAAAATGACTACAGCATACAATTCGTTATTCTTGCCTATCCTGAATAGAGAGGCTGCGGTCCTATTGGCTTCAGTCGTGTAGCCATTCTTACCGCCAGCATAGTTCGTCCATGACAAGAAATGAGTCGGGTTGACCCAAGTATGATCTCGAATGGTCTTGGTTTTGAGTTGAGTAGTCGCCATAATCTGAGGCCGGTTTTTGGCAATCCATTCAAGGATGAGAGCGACGTCTTTGGCTGTGGAAACATTGAATTTCGAAAGGCCAGACGGATCCGCAAAATATGTTCTATAAGCACCAATCTCTTGAGCAAAATCATTCATTGCTTTAATGAAATTATTGCGTCCAGAATATCTCGCGAATGCTTCTGCCGCATCATTCGAAGAGACCATGAGAAGAGGATACATGAGGTCTTGTGCCTTGAATGTCTCTCCAACTTTGAAGTTCGCAGTATTTCCATACACTCCTACAATGTCTCGAGTCAAAGTGATCCTCGCATTTGGCGGGATATTTTCATTTACGATAACAGCGGTCACAAGCTTTGTGATGGAAGCTATGGGCATCATAGTCTCCGCATCCTTCTCTGCGATGACCGAACCTCCGCCAACAGGAACAAACTCTCCAGTGTAAGCCAAAGTCGTCGTACCCGTGATATTCCGAACAAAATATGACTTAGCGGTTATGTCTCCTTTCAAAAGTTCGCTATGAGCTGCGATCATGATTGCATCTTCTTCTTCGGCAGCATTGAAGACCATAGTCTTCTTTAACATTTCTGCGGCTTTGCCATTTGTAAGGCTTGGAACTAGGCTATTCCACCCGCTTATCAAAAGATATGCGATCAATATGCCAGTACCGACTGCGGTGAGGCCTCCCCAAACCAAGATGAAAAAATTCCTCATATCACTCGATAATATACATGAGAACCATACCTCACGTCGATGTATTCGAATGATGGGACTCCTTGAGCTCCAGTTCCAGATTTTTGTTTAGACATTTCTTTCCAAAAAGACACGAGATTTGCACCCTGCTCCGATAATGGCCGGGCATAATTCAGATATATGATCGTCAGTGTTTTATCACCAAGCCCTGAATGTGTGAACATCTCAAATTCCCCATCCTCTTTTATGAGAATAGCTTCGACTTCTATATGTGAATCCTGCATAGATTTCGTAAAATCCTGCAATGCCGTAAAGATCTCTGTTGAAGTGGCGAATGAACCTATGATCGGTTTCTCCACATCCTCTGACGAAGACAAACTAGGTACAAAATATCTATTGTAGACCTTGCCCGAGAATTTTGGAGACTCTGCGTAAAGGAGACCATCCTCATCAGCAAAGTAACAAGGGGCTTCGGAGTCTGACTCATCTTCATCAAAGTCTGTATTCAAATCAGGAAACCCGATGCACACCAATGCCGATGGAACTTTTTCGTTCACCTTAATTTGTAAAAAGCTAGATTTTAGAGAGATTTCCGTATCGGTTATTTGAGGAGAAACAGCCAACACTGCACTCACAACGCTTTGCTTCGAATAGAACCAAGCATTGCCCTTTGAAAAAAGGCCGAATCGTTTGCCTTCTAAAGCTTGTAATGCGGCGGATTCGATCTTTGATTTCAAGATAGGGTCAGCACCTTCGACTACGATTTCTTCGATGGCCAAAGCATGGATATTGGAAAGTCGTACGACCGCAAATCCCCAAACTACAAGAGAGACTATCGTTAGACATATCGAGACTACCATCCGAGTCTTTTTTTTCTCGATGTATTTCTTCGATTGTATATTGGAGATTCTGCTCCTCAGCTTCATGTTAGAGTGAGATCTTATCCTTTCCAAAATATTTGACTAGGGCGTCAGGAACCTTCACACTACCATCGGCTTGCTGATAGTTTTCGATGAGAGATACGAGGATTCGCGGGGTAGGAATGGCTGTTGAGTTGAGGGAGTGAGCATACCTGAGGACACCTTCACTGTCCTTGTATCGGATATTGAGACGCCTCGTTTGAAAATCATGGAAATATGAAGCTGAGGAAATCTCGCGATACTTGCCTTCTTTGGGTACCCAAAGCTCTATATCATATTTTTTTACTTGGCCAAGCCCGACATCGCCTCCACAATTCACCACTGTTCTATACGGTATGCCGAGAGTCTCGATGAATTCTTCTGTATTGCCATTGATCTCCTCATGCAGTTTGACCGAGGTCTCGTGGTTCGCTTCGCAAAGGATGACTTGCTCGAATTTGTAGAATTCGTGGACGCGGATGAGGCCTCGTACATCTTTTCCGTGCGCGCCCGCTTCTCTCCTATAGCATGGAGAAAATCCGAGGAATTTTTTGGGAAGTTCGGATTGGGGTAGAACTTCGTCCGAGTAAAATCCCATGAGAGGCACCTCTGCGGTACCTGCCAAGAAATCTCCATCTTGAGTTTTGTACATGTCTTCCTCGCCTTGAGGCAGATAGCCTGTGCCAAAAAGGTTGATCTTGCGAACGAGTATGGGTGGAATAACTGGCACGAATGATTTTTTGCTCCAAAAATCCAAAGCATAGTTCCAGATGGCAAAAGCCAAACGTGCACCATCTCCTATCAAAAAGTACCCACGAAATCCGTGCACCTTCGAACCTCGATCAAAGTCAACCATTTTGAGAGTAGTCATAATCTCTACGTGATCTTTCGGATCAAATACAAAGGAAGTCTTCTCGCCCCATGATCTCAGCTCTTTGTTATCGGCATCAGAAAGTCCGTCTGGAACAGATATATCGGGAATATTCGGCACAGAAAGCATGAGAGACTGCCAAGTCTTCATGATCTCTTTCAATTCTTCTTCGCTCCTTTCGAGGTCAGACTTGACTTGCTTCATGCTCGAGATGAGCGCGGCCCTTTGCTCCCCTTCTGAAGATGCTATCTTGGCATTTGCGGCATTTTGCTCTGCCCGCAATTTCTCGACGCTAGCCAAAAGAATCCGCCTCTTGTCATCAACAGCTAAAAGGTCGTCCACCGCAAACTGGATATGCTTTTTCTTGGACGCCGAAGTGATGAGCTCTTTATTCTCTCGAATGAATTTGATGTCTAACATAGTGCATAAACTTTATCATTATTTCAGGACTTTTTGAAGGTTGCTTTATCACCAAGTGATACGATGCCTTCGTGAATGAACAACAAAGCCAAAGCATCACCCTTTTCGATAGGTTCGATACGAGACGCATTTATCAACCAGAATTCCCCTTTTTGCTATTGGAAACTCCAGGCAAGCCAAAATGGTTAGAGATAGCAGGAAATATTCCTGGCGATGAATACAAATACCTATGCGTCATTGGGTCGCGACGCAATAGCGACTATGGACGCGAAATGTGCAGGAGCATCATTGGCGGTCTTAGCGGACGCAATATATGCATTGTCTCAGGGATGGCAATAGGCATAGATTCCATTGCACACGAAGCAGCCATAAAGGCTGGCCTCAAGACCATGGCTTTTCCTGGTTCAGGACTTCATCCCAAAGTATTGTACCCGCCCTCACGTCTCGAATTAGCAGAAAAGATACTCGAAAGCGGTGGTTGTCTTGTATCTCCATTCGAACACTACAAAAATGGCGGGGAATGGACTTTTCCAAAGCGCAATGTTCTCATGGCTGGCGTATCTCACGCAGTGCTCATTATAGAAGGCGCTCAACATTCAGGTACCCTTCTTACTGCCAAGTACGCCGAGAATTTTCATCGTGAAATATACTGCGTACCTGGAGACATAAGCAGAGACCGTTCCTACGGACCCAATATGCTCATTCGCAAAGGAGCGGCACTCATAAGATCTGGTAGAGACATTCTGGAATCATTGGGCTATGATCCCGAAAGGAGCATTAACTTTCTTGATCAGATACGTCTCACCGATGAGCAAACACGCATCATTGCAGAATTGCAGCGCGAACCTGGAACAGCGAGCGAGCTTGTGGAAAGAACTGGCATGGTTATGACTCTTGTGAATGTTACAATTGGAACTCTCGAAATACATGGCCTTGTAACTCAAAAAGACGGCAAGTTCAAGATGAATCACTAGACCTAACATGGAATATCGTGTAATACTAGGAACACATGAAGCTAGTAATAGTCGAGTCACCTTCGAAATCAAAGACGATTTCAAAATATCTTGGGAATGGCTACATCGTAAAAGCATCGGTTGGCCACGTGCGCGATCTGCCCAAATCCAGCAAAAAAGCCATCGACATCGAGGGCGGATTTTTGCCACACTATGAAGTAGTTGCGAAAAAAGAACCGGTGATCGCCGACATAGTAAGCTCTGCTGTAAAAGCGGAAGAGATACTCCTAGCAACAGACCCCGACCGAGAAGGAGAAGCTATTGCTTGGCACATCGCCGAAGTCCTCAAAGACCGTGTGGGTGCTTCGATAAAAAAGAAGCTCAAGCGCATCACCTATCACGAGATCACAAAGGAAGCTGTATTGGAAGCTTTGGAAAACCCAAGAGACATAGACCAACATCTGCGTGAAGCTCAAGAGGCCAGGCGTGTTCTCGACCGCATAGTAGGATACGACCTTTCAGGGCTTATTTGGAAAAAAGTCAGATACGGCCTTTCTGCTGGTCGGGTCCAATCTCCCGCTCTGCGCATCATCATGGAACGGGAGCGCGAGATTCGTGCATTCAATCCTCTAACATACTGGGTCATCGCCGGAGAATGGAAAACAGCGAACAGAGAGTCTCTCAGGCTCACTTGCTCTGTAGAGCCAAAAGAACAAAAGCAGGTCTCGAATATTTTAGAGCGTGCGAAAAAAGGCGCGTGGAAGATAGCGAGCGTAGAAGAAACCGAACAAAAGAGATCGCCTCGCGCACCATTCATAACTTCTACTCTCCAACAAGCAGCGAGCTCCAGACTAGGCTTCTCTCCATCCCGAACTATGGGCATTGCACAGAAGCTGTATGAGTCAGGTCACATCACCTATATGCGTACAGATTCTACCAATCTAGGCAAACAAGCATTGGGCCAGATCGCAGGCGCTATAGAGAAATCATACGGGAAGGATTATCTGTCATTTAGAACCTATGCGACAAAGAGCAAGAATGCACAGGAAGCCCATGAAGCTGTTCGACCTACGAACATGAACAAGTTATCCGCTGGCCATTCGGACGAGCAAAAGAAACTCTACCGACTCATTTGGCAGAGAACTATCGCTTCACAAATGTCAGATGCTCGCATAGCCAGAACAAAAGTTTGTGCGAACGTCGAATCAGACTCGGAGGTGCCCGTATTTGAAGCGACAGGGTCTCGAGTCATATTCAATGGTTGGCTCAAAGCAGATCCAGAGTCTGAAGGCGAAGCAGGTATCTTACCCAAAGTCACAGTAGGTGAGCTTATAGATCTCATGTCTATAGATTCAGAGGAGAAGCAAACTCAACCTCCCCCAAGGTACACCGAAGCTGGACTCATCAAAGAGCTCGAGAAAAGAGGCATCGGACGACCTTCTACATACGCTTCTATTTCAAAAACTATTGAAGACCGCGGGTATATACAGAAAGAAAACAAATCTATAATACCCACAGACACTGGAGATGTTGTTTCATCATTTCTGGAAGAGAACTTCCCAACTTATATCAGCGATTCATTCACAGCCGAAATGGAGGACCACCTCGATGAGATAGCGAACGGCACTCGTACATACGAGAAGACTTTACGCGATTTCTACAAGCCATTCCACAGCGAAGTTAAGTCAAAAGAAAAGATTGACAAGCTCACGAACCTCGGCAAAGCTGATCCCAAATTCAAATGCCCCACTTGCAAAGGACCTATGGAGATCAAACTTGGAAAGAATGGCAAGTTCCTTTCTTGTTCCAAATATCCCGATTGCGAAGGCGCACTTACTCTCGAGGGTCACGAATTTAAAAAAGACGAACCCATAGGGCATGACCCAGAAACTGGTTTGCCTATATTCGTATTGACTGGCAGGTTCGGACCATACGTCCAACTCGGAAAGAGGCTAGAAAAGAAAAAAAAAGGCGCTAAGAAAAAGAAAATCAAAGCAGATAAGGAAGCCGAAAATGTAGTCAAAGATGGAGAAGTTGTACCAAAGAATCAGGCTGAACAACCACTCGAACCAAAGCCAGTGAAACCAAAAATGGCTTCTATCCCCAAAGGAATCGACCCATCAAAAGTCACTGTCACGGAAGCTCTCAAGTTCTTGAGTTTGCCCAAGAAGCTTGGAACAAACCCGAAGACAGGCAAAGACATCATCGCATCACGAGGAAGGTTCGGCCCGTATATTATGGAGGACGGAGAATTTCGATCTATAAAATCACCCGATGACGTGTACGGCATCACTCTAGAACGAGCCCTCGAAATACTCGCTACTCCGAAAGCCAAGCGCGGATTTCAAAAAAAGAAATCGGAGCAAAAATAATGGACCCTTTCTCTAAAAGACATGATATAATTGTTCTGGAGCAGAGATAATATAAAAAAAGGTACTCACTCGGTCTCCTGGCTGTGGACGAAAATAGTCTTATGGTGCAGGCGTCTAGACGCCACCGGTGAGTTACAAATACAATGGGAGATACAAGAATATAAGGCCTGATCATCCGGACGATCAGGCCTTTTCTTTTGATGCCTATAAGGAGAAATCTTTTAAGGAATACAAGTCTTCGCTATCTTCTTGCTTCTTTATGTCTTGGGGGGCGCGATCATCCACTGGTGTCTGTTTCGTATCAGAAGAATCCGGCTTTGATTCAATTTGTGGATTTTGTGTCATTTTGTCATCTATCTTTTCAGATCTTTCTCCCTTCAATCTTTCCAAGAGAGCCTGAAGATCATCTGGACTGAAGAAATCTATAGTGACAGTTCCTCCCTCTTTATTTTTCTCGATTCGAACGCGCGTACCCAAAGACTCTGTAAAATTCTTTTCTATCTCAATGATCTGAGGATCTAGATACTTGCCTTTGTTCCTGATCTTTTCTGTTGCTACGCGCCTAGAGAGAGACTCGGCCTCTCGAACAGTCAGCTTTTTTGTCTGGATCTCTTTGAATAAGACCAGCTGCTCTTCCGGTCTGTCGATGAGCATGAGCAAAGGCCTCGTATGCCCCTCCGATATCTTTCCCTCTTCCAAGGCAGTGATCATCTCTGGTGGAAGCAGGAGTATACGCATCGAGTTCGAAACGTACTCTCTACTCTTCCCAACTTTGTCGGCTATTTGAGACTGCTTCAATCCAAATTCCTTGGCCAGCCTGTCAAAAGAACGTGCGCGGTCAACGGCGTTCAGATCTTCGCGCTGAAGGTTTTCTATGATAGCCATCTCGAGTTTGAGCTGAGCGTCTTCTTGGCCGCTCCTTATGAGAGCTGGAACTTGCGCAAGACCCGCAAGCTTGGAAGCTCGCAGACGGCGCTCTCCTGAAATAAGTTCATACTCTACTCTCATTCCTCCTCCTTCATGGAATACTTCTTTTCTTGTGACAACGAGAGGCTGTAGCACTCCGTACATGCGAATAGATTCGGATAGATCTTTAAGTCTGGCTTCGTCGAACTCTCGCCTGGGCTGATACGGATTGGGATGTATCTTTTCCAATTCGATCCAAAAGATTGCATCATTTACATAGGTTGTAGTCATGTGAACATTTTAGCATTTATGCAGATATTTCAAAATTCCACTTTGGCAGTCTTGATAAACGTCATATAACATGTTATAGTAATTTCAGGCAGTGAACCAAGAAAGGAACAAACAATGTCCATTTACAAATTGAGTTGGAATCATGATTCGGCTATTTCGAGGCTCAAACTATTCTTTTCACAAAAGAAAAATCGAAAAGCCTTGCGGTCAAAAGACGCAAAAGAGCGGTCGGCCGCATACATCGCTCTTGCGAGCACTTACATCACGATCGCTGGTAGCGCCTTCGCGTCATTCAAAGCTGGATTGCGCTCCCCCATCGCTTTTGCCAAATTCGTCTTGTCCTCGCCAATCTGGGTTCCTCTCGGATTTTGGTGCAGAATGAGGGCTCTAGATTTCGCGTGGAAAGGAGTCGACCTTGTCGGCACAGAAAAGGCTTCGCCGGAAGCGATCGACATCTTGCAGAGCGTGCTCCGCTCTTACAGGCGCTTCAAGTCAGCGAAAGCGTACATCAATGACGCTTTCAGGTACCATAGCGAGATCACACCTCACACGAAAGCTCTCTTGCTCATCGGCAAAGTAGACTGCGCGCTCCATCTGAGCGACGAGCATTGGCTTGGCGAATCATTGACTGAAGAAGCCTACGAGATCGGAAAGGTAGTCGAAAAATACGACCCACAGCAAGCGGTCCGAATTTATCGGAACTGCTCAAAGTTATTTGGGAGACTGAGCTACGACTGCTGCAATCACAAATCGTATGAAGATATGCATCTGTGTGAGAAGTGGGCAAAACTTCAAGTTGAATCGGCCCAACTAGCTTCCAAGCTCGCACATACACTGGATGCGAAGGATCAAATCCTTAAGATGGGAGTTTGAACGCCACAGCCAAAATCCTGTGTCAGTCAGTTATCTTTCAAAGCTGTCCTCTGGACAGCTTTTTTTTATTTTCTAAAACTAGTTTGATTTCGAGCAGAATTCTTGTAGACTATAGTCACGCTCGTAAAAAGGCCGGGATGGCGGAATTGGTAGACGCACACGACTCAAAATCGTGCGGAGAAACCCATGGGAGT
>CAZJQW010000002.1:17920-27360 GCA_964548575.1 uncultured Candidatus Saccharibacteria bacterium | reverse complement strand
AAGTCGGTCGTATTGCTCCTCAGTTGAAACAATCAAAGTCTGGCACAGCTCCTGCGCCTCTCGACGGCGCTGCTTCAGGATTGTTCCTAGGAACAAATGTTCATAGGGGTCAGGAGAGGAAGATCTATATGACTCTGGAAGACAGGATGCGCCATCTATATGTCATAGGACAGACTGGAACTGGAAAGTCGACTTTCTTGAAGAATATGATCGTTCAAGATATGCAGGCTGGGAATGGTGTCTGTTTTATCGATCCTCACGGCTCAGATGTGCTCGACGTTCTGTCGAAAGTGCCTTCTCATAGGTATGAAGACCTCGTCTATTTCGATCCTTCATCCATAGAGAGGCCCATGGCCCTCAACATGCTCGAATATGACAGGAGGTCGCCAGATCAAAAGATATTCGTGGTGAATGAGATGTTCGGCATCTTCCAGAAATTGTACGGCGGAGTGCCTGAATCCATGGGTCCTATATTCGAGCAGTATTTCCGAAATGCGGCCATGCTCGTTGTCGAAGACCCTGACTCTGGCTGTACTCTCATCGATGTGTCTCGAGTTATGTCCAATAAACAATTTCGTGATCTCAAAATCTCAAAATGTAAAAATCCTGTGGTGATTCAGTTCTGGAAGGAGATAGCCGAAAAGGCTGGAGGCGAAGCTTCACTCGCAAACATAGTACCGTATATCACTTCCAAGTTCGATGTGTTCTTGGCGAACGAAGTCATGAGACCGATCGTTGCGCAGGAGAAGTCCTCATTCAACATGCGCGATATCATGGACAAGAAGAAGATCCTTCTTGTAAATCTCTCAAAGGGACGCCTAGGCGATATCAACTCTCATCTTATCGGCCTTATATTAGTGGGTAAAATCTTAATGGCCGCACTTTCTCGAGTAGATTCTTTCGGCAAAGAAATGCCCGATTTCTATCTTTATCTGGACGAGTTCCAAAACATTACTACAGATTCGATTGCAACTATCCTCTCAGAAGCTAGAAAATACAGGTTGTCTCTCACAATCGCGCACCAATTCATCGGACAACTGGAAGATAAAATAAAAAATGCTGTCTTTGGAAACGTAGGTTCCATCGCTGCCCTCCGAGTCGGAACAGAAGACGCAGAGTTTTTGGAAAAACAATTTACGCCCGTGTTCACTCAGAATGACCTGGCTAATCTGGATAATCTAAATGCGTATCTGCGCTTGCTCTCAAACGGCCGTACCACCAAGCCTTTCAATATCCGCATAGACTTCCAGCCAAAAGGCAATCCAGATCAAGTCGACAAGCTCCGTGAGCTGGCGTCTCTCATGTATGGACGTCCTCGTGCGGATGTGGAGGAAGAGGTTATGACAAAATACATGAGCATTAAAAGCTAATCTATCATTATGAATGAATCATTTGAGTCAAAGAAGTTAACAAAAGAAGAAGCTGTTATGCGGATCGCTGAACTATTTCAACGCACTCTCCAGATGGGGAATACGGATAGGGAACCTGATTTATTCAGGGAAATATCGAAAAAATTGGATGCAGGCGAGATCACACCGGACCAAGCAGTAGAAGAAGCGACTGTTATCTGGAATGGAAAGCAGGAAGCATTTTAGTTCTGATTAGATCAATTCGCAAGTATAAAGTGTAAAGCGAATGACAGGCTTTGAGTAAAGCTTGAACGTAATTGGACATATACGGATACGTCACGATTTGCATGAACAATGCAATTTTGGCGCAAACAGATTAAGGCTCAGTTGGTAATTCAGTATCAGGAACGCTACTAACTCTGTGGTACCAGTTTGTCGCTTTCATCCCCCAATTAGTCGGCGCGATTATCATATTTGTAATCGGATACGTTGTAGCCACATTGGTCGGTGCTCTCGTTTCAAAATTGTTGCGAGCTATCGGTACAGATAAGTTGCTCAAGCAAGATCAACTCGACAGAGCTCATATGTCGAATGTCTCAGTATCTCAAGCTATGGGGAAGATCGTGAAATGGTTCATCATCATAGCATTCCTTATTCCTGTTGCAGAAGCTCTCAAGTTGCCATAAGTCAGCCAGTTTCTCGGATCAATATTACTTTACATTCCAAATGTGATAGTAGCAGCAGCTATCCTTGCCATAGGGTTCTATCTTGCTGATGTTTTGTCTATGTTCATCGGCAGTATGTCTTCGGCGTCAAAGATGAGCCCTGATTATAGAAGAGTTTTGGCTAGAGTGGCACGTTACGCCGTGATAACGTTCGCAGTTATGACAGCTTTAGTTCAACTCAGAGTCGTTCCGGAGCTGGTCCAGATAATTATGGCAGGATTGGTACTGGCACTCGCCTTGGCGTTCGGATTGGGCGGGAAGGACCATGCACGTGACTTGATAAGCGCACTCCGAGGCCAAAATTCGAAGCCTATGTAAAAGCATAGTGAGTATAAGTTTATAATCTGTAACATATGTGTTACCATGTCCATTCATGGTAATACTAGTTGCACTAGCGGCATTTGCTTCGACTCTAATCGGGGGAATTTTGGCTATAAAGCTAAAAGATAAGCTCCACCTCGTCATCGGATTTAGCGCTGGAGCTGTGATCGGAGTCGCCCTCTTTGACCTCATACCTGAGGCTATAGAGCTTGGGTCAGCTTTTTTTGACGAGAGCACGGTCCTTTCTTTCACAGCCCTAGGATTTTTGGGATTTCTCGTGTTGGATAGATTGGTATTGCTCCATGACCATGATCATGGACATAAAAAGTCTTCAAATGGGGAAGAGGTCGAAGACAATGACCAAGAATTTTTACACTACAGAAGGGGAGCTTTGGGCGCTGGAAGCATCTCTTTGCACAGTCTCATAGACGGTATTTCTATCGGATTGGCTTTTCAAGTTTCGACAACAATAGGAATCGTAGTCGCATTGGCAGTGCTTATCCACAATTTTTCTGATGGCATCAACACAGTGACGATGATCTTGAAGGACGGAGGCAATGCCAAGCTCGCTTTCAAGTGGCTCATCGCTGATGCTATAGCTCCAATGCTGGGCGCAGGCCTGACTCTCTTTTTTACGCTTTCCCAGTCGGCTTTGACTGTCATACTCGCTCTATTTTCAGGCACGTTCCTTTATATCGGTGCAAGCGATCTCATACCAGAGTCTCACCATTCTCATTCCAAGTTCATGACAACTGCCATGACTATCATAGGCGCCGGTCTTATCTATTTGGCTATCAGAGCTATACATTAAAGCTTAAATATGAAATGAAAATTCTTACAAAATAAAAGCGCCCACAGATGAGCACTTTTATCTTTGTTTAGGTTTTTTAAATTTATTACTAATTTGCAGTGTACATATTCACAGACTTTTCGTTTATCACATTTCCTGAACTGTCTTTGGCAATGAAGTTGATCATAAACGGACCGTTTCCTTTCCATGTCCATGCACTTACGTCAACCCAAGCTTCTTTGTGAGGCCAATCCTCATCGCTAGAATACATCTGGTTGTGAGCGTCTCCATCGACTTGCCAATACATGTTGTAGTCAGATACAGATCGTCCTTCGACTAGAGATTTGAATGGCTGAGTCCCATGGATAGTTGCTACCTCGCTAGGCCACCAAATACTGATCTCTGTAGAACCGGTATTGCCACCAGTGTTCCCCCCGGTATTTCCGCCGTTGTCACCGCCAGTATCTTCTCCTGTATCACCTCCGACATTTCCACCAGTCGATCCGAACCAATCTTTGATATTCTGAAGGGCTGGTTTGTTCTACGCTCCTGTAACCTATCTCGGTGAACAATACCGGTTTGCCATATTGTTCAGAAAGCCACTTTATTTTCTAAGTCTCCCAATCGGCCCACGATCTCTTCATGGCTTCTTTTGAAGGATTCTACTGGTCGCCCGCGAGAGGGTAGTACGCTGATATTTCTATATTATCCAGTGCCGACCAGAACTTTATCTAAGGCACTTCCTCTGTGAACCAGTCTCCGTCCCAGTTTGCGCTATAGGTGAGCTGGCCATCAAAATATTGGCGCAGATTGGCGATCAGTGTGAACCACCTCTGCGTATTGTCTGCATTCACATGCTCTCCAGTCATGCTGATGAGCTCAGTTCCCATAGTCATGGATTAGACCCCAGTTTGACTACCGATGTCTCCGAGCTTGTTTTGGCTTGTTTTGGTTATTTCCGAAGTTCCTATACCATGCGTCTCTGTCCCAAGCATTGATGTGCGCGCGCCATTCTCCACTCTGTGCACATAGGTGAGGTTTGAGCATAACCTTCATGTCCAAGCCGTGAGCATAATTTTCAGTAGGCGTATCTCCTCCCGCATATATATCTGAAGAATTTAGATTTGCCTGATATATCGGTACGATGAGCGCAACGTGCGTGGCTCCTGCAGCTTTAGCATCTCGGAGTGATTGTCTGAATGATTCGCTTGCGAAGTCTTCAGTCTATCTCGGATAAATGCTCACACCTTTTTGCCAATCAGCGACAGCGGCTTCGGCATGTCTGGATTCGAGAAGAAGTGAAAGAGGCAGTAGTGCAAGTGCGCAAATGCCGAAGAGGACTGTTGCCCTGATTAAGTATTTGCGTAATTTCATGTTTATTTCTGTAGCTATTTATTAAAATCGATCCATTTCGCCTTACTTTTTGGACTAAATTTATAGACGCTCGCTTCTCATGTGTTATTTCACGAAGCTAAGTGATATAATTTATGAAAAGATACGTATTAAAATTAACATGCAAATATGCAAAACAACGACAATTTGCCCCCTAATCCATATTCAGACAACATTGAAAAAGCGACCTTAGAGAATACGGATTTTCGCAGAGTAGTTTATACAGGACCTCACTCTCAGCTCGTCCTTATGAGCCTTTTGGCCGGAGAAGATATAGGCTCCGAAGTTCACCATGTCGATCAATTTTTTAGAATAGAGTCTGGAACAGGGGTATCGATTATAGATGGAAAAGAATATGCGATCGAAGACGGTTCCGCTCTATTGGTTCCAGCAGGTTCGGAGCACAACATAAAAAATACAGGCGACGAGCCTCTCAGACTGTATACAGTTTATTCTCCTGCAAATCATATTCACAATAGGGTTCACAAAACAAAAGCCGACGCTCTCGCTGACAAGGAAGATGAGGCTTTCAGTGAGAGTGCGTCTAAAAATAATTAGGATCACAAAAGAGGACGCTAGCAAAAAGTAAGAACAAAAAACCGGAAGCACGCTTCCGGTTTGGGTTGAGCCTTTTGGCTACATTTGAATTAGTCTGACAATACGATCATCTGTCTGAATGCAGACGGCGAGCCACTTACATTTATTGGCGAGCACGTCAGGAATTTCTAGAGAGAACCGGCTCGCAAGTTCACGGGGGAAATGTGCAAACATAGGCTCATGGCAGACAAAGACGGTGGACTCGCAGTCACACTTTTCGATGCTCTCTAAGATCTGTGCTTTCGTATTTGGGGAGTACACTCTGCTTAAAAAATCATTCTCCACATAACTGATATGGAGATATTTTCGCAAAATGTCCGCTGATTCTCTGCACCTTTGAACAGATGAAGAATGCATCCTAACGCTCTTGTCTGCTAATATTTCGGCGGGTGATGCTCCGACAAAATGCATCTCTTGCTGGCCTCTCAAAGCGAGCTTGCCAGCATTTCCCAAAGACGCATCGGAATCCCCATGGTGAACCAGGATGATTATGCCCGGTTTAGTGGAAACGATAATGTTATTCATATACTTCTGCGTTGAAGGTTACTCCGTTTTTTGTATGACGGTCAATTGTGGCGAGTTTAACATCAGTACTAGTTTTTCAGGAGCAAAAGACTGAATAATATTCTTGTTGTATACTTGCCTCATGACACAGAGGCAAGCTTTAGAATTGATGAAAACAGGTGCCAATGTTTTTGTGACGGGCGCTGCCGGAAGCGGCAAAACGCACGTCATAAAGCAATACATCGCATATTTGAGGTCACACCATATTCCAGTCGCAATCACTGCTTCGACTGGCATAGCAGCTACACATATAGGAGGAGTGACTATCCATTCTTGGGCAGGAATAGGCGTCAAAAATGATCTCACGGAAGAAGATCTCAACGACATTGGTCAGAGGGCATATATCCGAAAAAAGATCGAAGAGTCCAAAGTCCTTATCATCGATGAGATATCGATGCTTCATCATTTTAGATTGGATATGGTAGATATGGTTTTGAAGCATATAAAAAAGAGCGAGGCTCCCTTTGGGGGAATGCAACTCATTCTATGCGGGGATTTCTTTCAGCTCCCGCCAGTCTCTCGATTTGGAGAGCGAGACGTTCTATTTGCCTTCGAATCTGAAGCTTGGGGGAAAGCTAAAATTTCCGTTTGCTATTTGGAAGAGAATTTTCGACACAATGATGATCCTGTGGCGGGTATTTTGAACGAGATAAGAAGCGGGGAAGTGAGCGACGGAGCCAGAGAGACTCTCAAAGAAAGATACAAAGCCAGCTCGGTTACAACAGAAGAGCTCGGTGTAGAACCTACAAGGCTATTTACTCACAATATAGATGTAGATCGCGTGAATGATGTCGAGCTATCAAAGGTCGAGTCAAATGAATGCGTGTACGAAATGAGCGCTAAAGGTAAAAAGCATCTGGTCGAGGGCCTAAAGAAGTCGTGTTTGGCACCCGATGCTCTCAGACTCCGCAAGGGAGCTAGGGTTATGTGCGTAAAAAATAATCCAGAAAAAGGCTATGTGAACGGCACCTTGGGAGTAGTGGTATCGTGCGGGTTCGACGTAGATCCGATCATAAGGACAGCAGGCAGTACTGAATATCCAGAAGGAAGGCTCATAACCATAGATAGGGCTATCTGGGTCATAGATGATAAGGGAAAATCACTCGCTGAGATACATCAGTATCCTTTGCGTCTGGCTTGGGCCATAACAGTCCACAAGAGCCAAGGAATGAGCTTGGACGCAGTGGAAGTCGATCTTTCCAAGTGCTTTGAGCCTGGAATGGGGTATGTTGCTCTGTCGCGCGTCAGAAGCTTGGCCGGCCTCTCCATTCTTGGTATGAATGAATCTGCCTTTGCCATCCATCCTGACGTTTTCGTTTTTGATACAAAAGCAAAGGAATACTCATCTCGGGCAGAGTCGGTCCTCATGCACACGAGCCAAGACGAACTCGAACGCGCTCAAAAACAGTTTTTGGCCATGTCTGCTCCTCTTCACAAGATAGGGAAGAAGAAGTCGTATGAAGCCAAAGGTTTGGAAAAGCCAAAAAAAGAAAAAAAGAAATCTCGTTTTTCGAGTTTTACCAAGCGGCCTTTTCGCCGTTATACCAAAAATAGCCAGACGGTGGAGTAGACAGAGATAGGTCGGCGATTTGACGAGCCGCTTCCTCCGGAGAGTCAGGTGCTTCATCTCCGCCTATGTTTGTTCTCACCCAGCCCGGATGGATAGACGAAACTATGATTCCTCTCGAGTCTTCATGAGTGAGGCTCATAGCTAGAGTTCTTGTGTACATATTCAACGCACATTTTGATATCTTGTAAGCAGGATAGTGGTAGGGAAAATGAGACGTGGTGCCCTCATCGCTGTCTGAGAGGGATCCAGCCATAGAAGAGATATTCACGATGTGGGCTTTTTCGTTCAAGATTGGGACGATTTTCTCTGTAAAGTCAGCTGTTCCAATCAGATTGACCTCTAAAGTTTGTCTTAGCTTGTCTACTATAAGACGGGTGTTGTCCTCATCCCGTAGCACCCCCGCATTGTTCACGAGGATGTCGATCCCTTTTCCTTCTGCGTCTTTTCTTATCGCCTCTGCGCATTCGTCTATCGATGCACTGGTTGAAAGATCCAGTTTGAAAGTCTTGAGACGGGCAGAATCGATGGCGTTCAACTGTTCGGGCGCGATCCCGTCTTTCGTTGTGCCGATCACAAAAAAATCTCTGCTGATAAATTCTTTGGCAGATGCGAGACCGATGCCTCGACCAACGCCGGTTATAAGGACAGTTTTCATGCCCTAATTATACCAGCCATATAAAAAAAATTCCTGCCAGAGCAATGACAGAAACAGAGATGTAAATACGGAAGCGACGACGCTCGCTATGTATTCTGTTAAGGACTGAAATTACAATTTCTTCGGAAGGCTCTTCCAAAGACATCGATCGCACAAGGTCGTCTAGTCGTTTCTCCATATAGGTAATTAGACTATTTACGAACTTCTACTTACCTTTGGTGCAAAGCAAAGTGTGTTGTGACTTGTTTTATGAAGTTAGAGAATTAAGCTTATTTTTGAGCCTGAGCAGAGCCCTTCTGTGCCAGCTCTTTATGGTGTTCATCGGCTTTCCGACTATGTTCGAGATCTCTTCGAAGGTCATGTCGTCTTTGTAGTGAAGCATGAGAACTGCTTTGTGATCGGGGTGGAGCTCCTGCATTGCGAATTGAAGCTGGTTTATATTGGCTTGAGTCTCAAAGACCTCACTCTGGAGAGGGGATTCGTCCTCTAATATGTCTGCAAACTGTAGGTTGTTCACATCGTCGTCAAGGTCCGAAAAAGCTGCTGACTTCTTTTTCTTGAGAAAATCCAAAGCGGTATTGCGAGCTATCGTGTACAGCCACGGCCGGAACTGTTTTCCGGCCGTGTATTTATCTATATATTTCCAAATTTTGTAGAAAGTGTCCTGGACGATGTCTTCCGTGTCTTCAGGTGATCGTCCGTATTGGTATGCAAAGGTGTATATCTGACGCAGGTACCTTCGCATGAGTTCGGCGAATGCCTGCTCATCTCGTTCTCTGCAAAGCTCCGCGAGCTCCTCGTCGCTCCTTGCTCTCGCTTGGATTGGCGATTTCGTAACTGTCATGTTCTAGCTAGATATTATAGACGCAAAGACGCAAAAAATCAAGATTTTTAAGGACGCTTGTTCATTGACGTCGGAAATTTAGACAAATTACTGATGATTTAAGCCAAATATTTTCCTATTTACAGTCTACTTTATTTGTTCTTTGGTTTTATTTGGATGCCGAGCTCTCGAAGTTGCTTCTCTGACACGTCCGAAGGAGCTTCCATCATGAGATCCTTGCCTTCGCCAGTCTTCGCAAAAGCGATGACTTCGCGGATAGAGGATTCGTTTTGAAGGATAGTAACCAAGCGATCAAGCCCCCAAGCGATTCCACCATGAGGAGGAGTGCCTGCTCCTAGTGCGCGAAGCATGTGACCAAAATTCGACTCGATCTGTTCGAGAGGGTAGCCCATTATCTCAAACACCTTTGCCAAAGCTTGAGGTTGGTGGTTTCGGATGCTTCCGCCACCGATCTCAAAGCCGTTCAGCACTACATCGTATTGAGTCGTCAAGATGTTACCGACATCTTTTTTGTCCATGAGCAACTCCATGTGCTCTGGTTTTGGTGCGGAAAATGGATTGTGAGTGAACGTCCAGCCACCATCCTCGCTTTTTTCAAAAAATGGAAAATCAATCACCCAACAAAATGCAAGA
>CAZJQW010000002.1:4652-17894 GCA_964548575.1 uncultured Candidatus Saccharibacteria bacterium | reverse complement strand
TCATTCTTGTCTTTTCTGATATCAGGTCGGTCAGTGCCGAATTTCTCTATGGCTTCTTTGTATGATATGTGTGGAAAAGGCAATTCCTGTATTTTTTTATTAGGAAACAGCTTGCTGACTATCTCTATGAGCATTTTTTCATTTAAGGCCATGACGTCCTCTCGTTCTACGAAGCTCATTTCGAGGTCCATCTGGGTGAACTCGGGTTGTCTGTCAGAGCGGGTGTCTTCATCGCGAAAACACCGAGCTATTTGGAAATATTTTTCGAACCCGGCTACCATGAGAAGCTGTTTGTATTGTTGAGGAGATTGGGGAAGTGCATAAAACTTGCCATTTTCGATGCGTGATGGAACGACATAGTCGCGAGCGCCTTCCGGCGTGGATTTTGTGAGAATGGGAGTTTCAATCTCCGCAAAGCCTTCATAATCTAGCATATCCCTGACCTTTTTTATGATCTTGTGGCGAATACGAATATTTTGAGTTGCTCTCGGTCTTCGAAGATCTAGATAACGGTACTTCAATCTTGTGTCTTCTGAGATTTCTTTTCCATCGCTCCTGACGTCAAATGGGGGAGTTACGGCTTCGTTCAGTACTTCCAAAGATTTGAGCTCTAGTTCGATGTCTCCATTCGCCTCATCTTTGACGACCATCTTGTCTGGTCTTTTGTTCACGATGCCTTTTGCTCGAACGACCCACTCGCTTCGCACCTTTGAGGATATTGCATGCGCTTCTTTGTTCGATGGAAGAGCGACTGATTGGATTTTACCGCTCATATCTCGAAGATCTATGAATATGAGCTTGCCATGGTCTCTTCGAACATCGACCCAACCAGAAATGCTAACTTCTTGCCCGATGGATCCTTTGAGATCCTTGATATAAGTTCTTTTCATGGTTGAAAATATAGCACATGTGGTATACTTTTTCCATGAAGCCTTTTTTATTCCTATTGGCGGCTTTGGTCGCTCTAGCACTAGGTTTTTTCGTATTCTTTAGAAGCTCTGTTATCGCTCCTGGACCTGCGATCACTCCAGATGGCACTCTCACAGTCGAGTCTCCCCAAGCAAACTCGGTTATATATTCTCCTCTTACTGTCACGGGCAAAGCTCGAGGCAACTGGTATTTTGAAGCCGTCTTCCCAATCTATGTAACAAATGCATCAGGCATCGTGATCGGGCAAGGACAAGCGACAGCTACTGGCGATTGGATGTCTAGCGAATTAGTGCCTTTCAAAGCTGAGATTTCTTTTCCACAGCAGTCGAGCGGAACAAAGGGGGAGATTCTATTCAAAAATGACAACCCATCAGGACTGCCCGAATTCCAGAGGTCGTTTAGCATTCCTATCCAGTTTTAAATAATGCACAAATCTGCAGATACAAAAAAGCTCGCTCATGAAATAAAGAGCCGAATAGACAAAGCCACTTCGATATTGTTGCACTGTCATCCTTCGCCAGATCCGGACTCTGTCGGATCGGCTCTAGCTATGAAGTTCGCTCTCGAACAAATGGGCAAGAAAGCCACAGTCATAAAGGGCGACTCCGAATTTCCCCTCGGCTTCGAACATTTTCCCGGAGCTACCGACATAGTGCACAAAAATTTCTTTGAGGTCGATTTATCCGCATTCGACTTGTTCATAGTGCTCGACAGCGCAGATTCGCACAGGATCTCTATGAGAGGAGATGTTGTATTTCCAAAAGGCTTGAGTACTATCGCTATCGATCATCACAAGACCAATCCCAATTTTTGCGATATCAATCTTGTTGATTCGGATGCGCCTGCAACAGGACAGATCCTGTTTGAGCTTTTCAAAGAATGGGGCGTAGAACTCACACGAGAGATCGCTAGCAATCTCTTTATAGGAATATATACAGATACTGGAGGCTTCAAATACAATTCCACCTCAGTGAGGACATTTGAGATTGCAACGGAGCTGGTAAAGCATATTCCGGATCATTCAAGCCTTATCTTTGAAATGGAGAACTCTAACCATCCAGGATTTATCACGTTCCAAGGTTTGGCCTTTAGTAATGTGAAACTGTACTTGAAAGGAAACATGGCTGTATCCTCAGTATCTTTTGATCAGATCAAAGAAAAAAATATAGATTTGACCGAGGTGCATTCGAGCGAAGTTTCACCTTTTTTGCGCTCAGTCATTGGATGGAACATAGGAGTCGCAATGATAGAAGTGGAACCTCTCCATGTGAAGGTGAGCTTTAGGACTCGCGACCATGTGAAGTTCGATGTTGCAAAACTTGCGGCAGAGCTCGGCGGGGGTGGCCACGTTTCAGCGGCAGGCGCAACTCTCAAGATGTCCCTAGATGAGGCGGTCAAAAAAGTGGTAGAGACGGCTTCGAAGATGTATAATCTGCAAGAAAATAATTTATAAACAAATATGGAAAACACATCAAAAAGCTGGCTCGTATTCATCGTAATAGCTGTTCTTGTCTTGGCAGGTTTGAGTTGGTATATGACTTCGGATCAAAACAAGGCATATAGGTCACAAGGATCGGGCGCAGGCTCAGAATCCCAAAGCAGAGAGAACAAAGATGAAACTTCGAATCAGAAAATTACTAGCAATAAGGAGGTTAGCACAACAACCACAAAGTCTATGCACACAATCACAATTGAGACGAACAAAGGTACGATAGTTATAGAAACATTCGATAATGATGCTCCAAAAACAGTTAGCAACTTTATAACTCTCGCGAACAAGGGTTACTACAACGGCCTAATATTTCATCGCGTGATAAAGGATTTCATGATTCAAGGAGGAGATCCAACAGGAACAGGATCGGGTGGTCCCGGATACGAATTTGCAGATGAGCTCAATCCTGCGACTCCTTCTTACCAAGCTGGATATGCTCGAGGTACAGTCGCTATGGCAAATAGGGGTCCCAATACGAATGGCAGTCAATTCTTCATAATGCACAAAGACGTACCTTTGTCTCATAGCTACACTATATTTGGAAGAGTCGTATCGGGTATGGAAGTTGTGGACGCTATTGCAACTTCGCCAACTGACACAAATGATAGGCCAAAGTTGGAGATAGTCATGAAGGCAGTTACAGTTGAGAGCACAAAGTAGAAAGAAGAAAGAAGAAAATAGAAAATGGAAAATGGAGAATGGAGAATGGAGAGCAGAAAGTAGAAAATAGAAAGTAGAAATCGCAAGAAATGTAATTCGACAAAGCGGGCTTGAGAAATAACTTAATATAATGTCTCAATACTATAAGCCTAGAAAATCAAGCAAGTATCTATATGACCCGAAGAGTGATTCTCCATATAGGATCAGTCGAAGCAAGATAGACCTATTCGTGTCATGTCCTCTTTGTTTTTATTTAGACCAGAGATTGGGAGTGGGGAGACCGCCTGGATTTCCTCTGACACTGAATGTGGCGGTGGATGAACTTTTGAAAAAAGAATTTGATGTTCACAGAGCCAAGAGGACAGCTCACCCCTACATGGAAGCTTATGATATAGATGCAGTCCCTTTTGACCATCCCAAGATGGACGAGTGGAGAGACTCGCTTAGGAAGGGAATAGAATATGTTCACCCCGAAACCAATCTTTCCGTACGAGGTGGGGTGGACGACATCTGGATGAACAAGGATGAAGAGCTCATTGTGGTCGACTACAAAGCAACTTCAAAGAGGGACGAGATAACTCTGGATGGAGATCTCGGCGCTCAATACAAAAGACAGATGGAGGTGTACCAATGGCTACTTCGCAACAATGGTTTCGCTGTCTCGGAGACAGGATATTTTGTTTATGTAAATGGAAAAAAGGATGCTGAAGCTTTCGATAAGAAGTTGGAATTCGATGTAGTGGTCTTGCCATGCGTAGGGAACACTGATTGGATCGAGCCCACTCTCATAAATTTAAAGGCTACTCTCACAGGTGACACCCTCCCCAAACCCAACGAAGCTTGTGATTTTTGCGCATATAGGAAAGCGGCAAGAGATGTCCAACAGGAAAGCCAAGCCAAAACAAAGCCAAAATCCGGGAAAGTAAACAAGGTACATACGTCACATCTGGTGGAAGAGGCTTCGCTTGAGACAGGAACTCTCCTATAATAAGGGCTAAAAAATGCCCGTAAGCGGTCAGCCCCTCTATTGACTTTTTTAGCTATTTACGATACAATACTCACCGTACTAGACAGTTTACTTTTAATGATATTCAATGGCTTCGTTAAGCCATTTTATTAACAACTTTACGCATACGCATATGACAGTTTCAATTTCATTCGCAAAGATCGCAGTCGGCGCCGCCTTGCTCTGCGTATTTGCGCTGGGCGCCGCAGCTTTGACCAATGCTCAGAGCTACTACTACATGCCAAGCAATAGTATCCCTCCTGTATACGATGGATATGACGCATATGACTCATACGGATACGATTCTTATGTCTATGGTTCAGGATACGGATATCCAGGTTATCCTACATACCCGACTTATCCTTCGTATCCTCTCGAAGTCTCATGCCGTCCTTCTGTGAGTCAGGCCAGAACTGGTCAGACTATCACTTGGTCTGCATATCCTTCAGGCGGAACTGGAAGCTATTCATATTCATGGACTGGAACTGACAATCTCCGCGGAGAAGGACAGTCTTTCTACACCTCATATAGAACAGATGGAAGGAAGCGTGCATCTGTAACGGTTCGTTCAGGGAACAAGAGCATTACAGAAAGCTGTGGTTCAGTCGAAATAGTCGAACCATATGTTCCTCCTGTATACCCAGTTCCTCAGCCTTACCCTCAGCCTGTTCCTCAGTATCCAGTATCTTCAACTCGTTATGACCTTGATGTTGGATGTTATGCTGATCCTAGCAATGCAAAGCTCAATCAACCTATCACTTGGGTAGCAGAGGTTGTAGGTGGAACCGCACCTTATACTTATTCTTGGACAGGATCTGATGCTCTCATGGGCACAGGCCGAACAGCTGTTAAGTCTTACAACACTTCAGGCTCAAAGAGTGCGATCGTGACTGTGACATCTGCAGACGGCAAAGTCGGATCTAGAGCTTGTTCGAATCAGGTTGTTATACCTTCGGCTTACAAACCAAAGCCTGCACCAGCAAAGCAAGTTCAAGCTCCTGTTGAAACGATTACGATTACAGCAAGCTCTGCTACAACTACTCTGAAACAGACGGCTTCTCTATTCTCATTGGCATATGTGCCATGGGGATGGGTCGCACTGCTTGTGATCCTGGTCCTCTTCGCAACGGTCCTCTATCTCTTGTTTAATAAGCAGAAAATCTAAGTGGAAAGTGGAAAATAGAAAATAGATATTAACAAAAAAGAGCTCGCAAGAGCTCTTTTTTGCGTTTTGTCCGCGCCTACAATCTTTTCTATTTCCTTTCCTTCACTTCTTCAATGATTCTTTCCAGAGCTTCCTCTGCATTCAGCTGTCCTATCTGACCCTTGTCTCTGCTTTCCAAAGTGACTTTTCCGGCCTGCATATCTTTGTCTCCTATAATGATCGTGTATGGAACTTTTGCATTCTTGGCCGCGCGGATTTTCTTTCCGAAGTTATCAGAAGAATCGTCAAGCTCTGACCTTACCATCTCGCTCCTTAGAGAGTCGTGGACTTTGCGAGCCGATTCAACGTGCGCTTCTCCAACAGGAATGACCTTGACCTGAATTGGCGCGAGCCAGAGAGGGAAGTTGCCAGCATAGTGTTCTATGAGGAAGCCTATCAAGCGTTCGTGAGTGCTCAAAGGTGCGCGGTGGATACAGAGAGGTGTCTTGGCTTTGCCGTCCTTGTCTGTATAGGTTAGGCCGAAGCGCGCGGGTACCGCAAAGTCTACTTGATTCGTTGCTAGAGTGAACTCACGGCCTATGGCACTCCAGACCTGAATGTCTATCTTCGGTCCATAGAATGCCGCTTCATTTGGAACTTCGACAAATAGGATCTTCGCGTCAACTAGAACATCTCTTACCATCTTCTCGGTTTTGAGCCATAGCTCTGGTTCGTTCACGAACTTATCTCCGAGGCGCTTGGGGTCATGAGTAGAGAAGCGCATGACATATTTTTCGATGCCGAATATTTTGAAATATTTCAGGTACATTTCATTCACTGCTTTGAATTCATCGGCGAATTGTTCTTCTGTGCAATAGATATGCGCGTCGTTCATTTCGAGCATTCTTACGCGCATGAGGCCGAATAGTTCGCCTGACTTCTCGTGGCGATAGCATGTTCCGTATTCAGCGAGGCGGAGTGGAAGGTCTCGATAGCTCTTTGGTCTTGTGGCATAAACCTTGTGATGGTGAGGGCAATTCATGGCCTTCAGATAATATGCCGACTCCTCATAAGTCATTGGAGGGAACATAGATTCTTTGTAGTAGGGAAGATGTCCGCTCTTCAAGTACATCGACTCCTTTGCTATGTGAGGGGTGCGGACTCGAACGTATCCCGCTTTGAACTCGACTTCTTTGGCAAGATTCTCGAGCTCTTCTGCGATTGCGGCACCGTTTGGAAGCCAGAGCGGAAGCCCAGGTCCTACGTCCTCATCGAATTCGAATAGATCGAGTTCTTTGCCTATCTTTCTGTGATCGCGCTTCTCGGCTTCTTTCATGAGTGTTTCGTATTTTTCGAGAGCGTCCTTGGATTCAAAGGCGAGTCCGTATATTCGAGTGAGCTGTTTGTTCTCTTCGCTACCTCGCCAATACGCGCCTGCAAGTCGGTGAAGCTTGAATGAGTCTGGGGCGATCTCTTTCGCTGGATTATCCATATGTCCACCTCGGCAAAGGTCTGTGAAAAAGCCTGCGGTGTAAAGTGTGATCTTCTCGCCTTTAGATTTTATCTCGTCGATAAGCTCATTTTTGTACTCATTATCTTTGAATCGATCTTTGGCTTCCTCTTCCGAAACCTCTTGGCCTTGCATATCTTTCCATGAAGGAAGTATTTTCCTCATACGCTTTTCGATATCTTTCAAATCAGCTTCGGTTATTGGTGCTTTGAATTCGAAATCGTAATAGAAGCCGTTGTCTATCGAAGGACCAATTGTCGGTTTTGCGTCTGGATGAAGTTCGAGCACCGCTGCTGCTAAAAGGTGAGCGAGAGTGTGACGGTAGTTGTGTAATTTGTCTTCCATAATATTTGTTTAGCTTATAAATAAAACGCCCGGGCACATGCACTATTAGTACATGTGCCCGGGCGGAGAAAGTTGTTTCTTCGCGGTTCCACCGGGCTTCCCGTTTTGCGGGCTCTCTTTGACAGATTAGGCTTTCGCACAAGGTCGGATCTCTTATAGGTCGGACCTATGTCTACGATTGGTAGTCGCAGCGATCTCTGTATTATGAATGATAGCAAGTAGAGGATGTTTGGCAAGTGCCATGGCGCTCTCGTCCTAAATACCAGAACCTAGGATCCAAGTCACTTTGTTCGCCTGAACTCGGCCAGCAGGATAGTCTGTGTTTCCAGCCAAAATCTCATCTACTATCTTATGTTTGTTCTCACTATTTACTAGGAAACAAACTTCGTGCGCCGTATTTATGAATGGATATGTGCAAGTCACTCTGGTTGAGTCCAGCTTGGGCACATAATTCACAGTGACGAGTCTGTCTTTTTCCTCGAGTGCTTTCGTGTGAGGAAAGAGCGAAGCAGTATGGCCATCGTCGCCGAGCCCGAGCAATAGGAGGTCAGCTCGAACTACTCCGTCTTCATCTTGGAATTCCCTGAGAGCCTTTTCATGTTCGAAAGCAGCAGTCTCAGGGTCTAATTCACTCTTTATTCTTATTATGAGTTTTGGTTTTGATGGAAGTAGACTAAATAATGATCGCTCTGTCATTGCATGGTTTGGATCATTGCTATCTGGTCCAGCACATCTTTCATCTCCAGATACAAAAATGATTTTTGAGCACATTTCAGGGTCGATTCTTTTGGCAAATTCTTGATTGACTGGTATAGGAGTTTTCCCTCCGCTTAGTACGAGTAAGAATCGATCTTTTTCGGCAATACTTTTCCGCGCAGATTCGAGGATATGTTCAACTGCTGTTTCGACGAAGTTTGGGGTGTGGATCACGTCTGGAGTATTCATTTAATTATAAAGTATCACGATGGTTAAACCTGGTCAATTTGTTTTGATATTCAAATCACGAGATGATCTTTAAAACCCCATTCCCAAATTTCAATAAGAAAATAGACGTAGTTGCCTGCTTTATCCAATGCAGTAGAGAAGTTCTCGTTCTGTATAGGAATGACGGTTTTGACAGGGAAGATACTTGGGGATCTGTTGCTGGAAAAGTTGAAGAAGGGGAGGAACGTATAAATGCGGTAGTTCGCGAGATCAAAGAAGAGGTGGGTCTCACAGTCTCCAAAGAAGATTGTAAAATGTTTGATTCTTTTTTTGTGAGATACCCTGAATCCGATTTTCTTACACTATTTATGGTTTGAAGTTAGATCCGAAACCTGAAATTCATCTTAGTCCAAGGGAGAGTAAGGGATTTCAGTGGCTCATGCCTGAGGACGCTCTTAAACTCAACCTTATAGAAGATGAGGATCAGTGTATAAAGTGGTATTTTGGGATTTCTTGATTACCCCAAACTCTTCACCCTCTCTATCGCAAAGCCCTTTTCGCCATTTCTAGTATTCAACGTAGCCTTTACTGCAAGGCACGCGTCTGGGTAGATAAGATTTTTGTACTCTTTATAAGTCCTCGGAAACACCACTGCCTCTGTCGTTCCTGAAAAATCAGAGAGGGTGATGAAAGCCATTGTCTCGTTCTTCTTTGTTTGGATTGTCCTTATCTCATTTATGATAGCGGCGAAGATCACGGAAGAGCCGTCTTTGCCATTTTCCTTGGCGCGTTTGATATCAATATCTTTTTTCGCGATCTTGTCCCTAAATCTATCGAGAGGATGTCCTGAGACGTACAATCCAAGAAGTTCCTTTTCCCACGCGAGCTTTTCTTTTTGTTCGGCATTGGGGGATGGCTTTAGCTTGAGAGTCGGCACTGTGGAATGGTCGGACATCAGACCGAATAGAGAGTCTTGGTCCTCATGAGCAGAAGCATTCTCTTTGTTGAATTCGAGCATGAGGTCAAGATTGGCGAGCATAAGTCCTCGATCTTCGCCAAAGCAGTCCATAGCTCCTGACTTGATGAGCGATTCTAAAGATTTTTTATTTAGATTACGGTCTTTCACACGGCTCAAGAAATCTGCGAGCGATTTGAACTTACCGTTCTTCTTGCGCTCCTCGATGATTGCCGTTGAGACGCCTTGTCCAAAGTTCTTGATAGTTACGAGACCAAAGCGAATGCGATATTTATGTTCAGCCGTCGCTTCTTCTTCTGGGGAGACTCTGACGACGGTGAATTGGCTAAAGCTTTCATTCACATCAGGAGGAAGAACTGGAACTCTCATACGTTTACACTCGGCAATAGTCTCAGCGACCTTTTCAGTTTCGCCTTGTTCCGAGGTGAGCACAGCGGAGAGATAGATCTCAGTGTAATGAGCTTTGAGATATGCTGTTATGTAGGCAACACGACCGTAAGATACGGAGTGCGCTTTGTTGAAACCGTATGCTGCGAAAGGCTCGATCCACTTCCAAACCTCTTTTGCTTTCTTTTCGGACCAGCTACTGTGCTTCACACAACCTTTGATGAACTTATCTTTTTGCTCAGCCATTTCCTGAGGGATCTTTTTACCGACAGCCTTTCGGAATTTGTCCACCTCGATCCATGAATATCCTGCAAGATCGTGAGCCATCATGAGGAGGTCATCCTGATATACGAGAACGCCATAAGTTTTGTTCAAGATGTGTTCGAGAGCAGGATCAAGATATGAGATGAGAGATGGGTCATGCTTTCTTGCGATATAGTCAGGAATGAATTGGATAGGACCTGGTCGATACAACGCAACCATAGCGTTGATGTCGTGGATCGTAGAAGGCTTGAGGTCTTTCAGGAATTTTGTCATACCATCTCCGTTCAGCTGAAATAGGTCGGCTGTCTCTCCACGCGCTAGCATCTCAAAAGTCTTCTTATCATCTATGGGTACAAAATCGATGTCTACTTTTTCTCCAGTCAGCTTTTCGATTCGGTTCGTGGTGTCTGCAATGATGGTGAGGTTCTTCAAACCCAAGAAGTCAAACTTGAGAAGGCCGGCCTCTTCTATAGAGTACATGTCATATTGAGTAATGATTTTGCCTTCGCCTTTGGGGTCGAATTGAAGGGGAGTGAAGTCGGTGAGCTCTGTAGGCGCAACAACGACTCCAGCGGCATGCACCCCGATGTGCCTTGCACAACCTTCGATCTTCTTGGCCATATCTATAATGCGGTGAGTATCTTCCTCCTCATTGTAGGCCGCTTTCAATTCAGGGACCTCTTCAAGGGCGCGTTCGATGGTCATGGGAAAGCCTTGAGAGCCCATGGGTATGAGCTTTGAAATTCGATCTCCAACGTCATATGGGAATCCCATTGCACGAGCGACATCTCGAACTGAGCCACGAGCAGCCATAGTTCCGAAGGTTCCTATCTGTGCAACCTTCTCCGCTCCATATTTTCTACGCACGTATTCGATCATGTCATCTCTTCGGTCGTCGGCATAGTCCATGTCGATATCGGGCGCTGAAGGACGATCTGGGTTAAGGAATCGTTCGAATGGTATTTCGTAAGTGATCGGATTGATATTTGTAATCCCTGCCAGGTACGTGACCATGGAGCCTGAGACTGAGCCCCTGATGTTCGAAAGAATTCCATTTTCCCGAGCATATCGTAAAAGGTCGGCGACCACGAGGAAGTAGGGAGAGTAGCCTTTGTCTCGTATGACTTTGAGCTCGTATTCTGCGCGCTTGATTATGTCTTCGGTTTTTTCAACTCCTCTTAGAGCAAATCCTTCATAGACCAAATATCGGAGTTCCTCATCTGGAGTGCGTCCGCTTTCCACTTTGAAATCAGGGAAGACCCACTTTCCCAGAACTATTTCGACATTACACCGGGAGGCTATCTTGGCAGTGTTATCCAAAGCTAGAGGCAAGTCGGCAAATAATTCTTCAGCTCTTTCTCCTGATATGAAGGAGAAATCGTCTTCGTCGTCGGTAGAGATGCGCTCGGAGTTGTCTGTATGAGAATTGACTCGAACCAAAGTCTCGCGAGCAAAGCGGTCCGCAGGTTTCATGTAGTAGACGTCGTGAGCGGCCATGACGGGAACTTGCGCGTTTCGGGCAAATTCAAGCAAGGTCTTCATTGAGTTTTCGTGGTTCTCGATCTCTGGATGTTTTGTGATCTCAATGTAAAATCTGTCTCCAAAAACTTTCTTATAAAATAAAGCAATCTCATCTGCTTTGTCTTGGTTGCGGCCGTTTAAAGATTGGGCTATCTCACCTGAGAATGATGGGGAAATACAAATAAGACCGTCACTATATTTTTCGATGAGTTCGCGGTCTATTCTCGGCTTATAGTAAAATCCTTCTAAGTGTGACTTTGTCACAAGCTGGACTAGGTTTTTGTATCCGGTTTCGTTTTGGGCTAGCATGACGAGACGAGTTCGTTTGCTATCTATTCCGGCTTGGACGTCCTTTCTCGTTCTCGAGGCTACATAAAAATCCACTCCAATGATCGGCTTTATCTCTGCTTTTTTGCAAGCTTTGTAGAATTCAATGGCTCCATAGAGATTGCCATTATCTGTGAGCGCAAGAGAGGTCATACCCATGCTCTTTGCGGCCTTAACTAGTTCATCCACTTTAGGCAGTGCCGATAAGAGGGAGTAGTGGGAATGGGTGTGGAGATGAGTGAATCTCGGCATGAAGTTAGTCTATCATATAGAGGTCCGACCTCTAAGAGGACCTAAGCACGAGGAATGGCTTCTTTGGACACGATGTCGGAGCCTGCAGGCTCCGCATCTCGTTCTCAGCGAAAACCTGCTGGTTTTCGCTTGCGAAGGGTCCTTCGAAACCATTCCTCGTGCTCTGGTATACTAAGAATATGCTATTTAGAAAGGCAAAATATCTCGTAGGAATAGATGAAGCGGGGCGGGGACCTATAGCTGGCCCTGTTGCTGTTGGGGCATTTGCATTTATCGATCCTCGAGCTCGCCACTTCTTTCGAGGAGTAAGAGAATCTAAGCAACTTAGAGAGAAGGATAGGGAAATTTGGTTTGGCAAGATCGAGAAGATGAAAGGACTTGGCATTATCAAATATAAAGTCGTGATGAGTAGCAATATAGTAATTGATCAACAAGGTCTTACTTTTGCGATAAAGTCAGCTCTCAATGAAGCATTGAACGGATTGGAATTGGCACCTCAAGATTGCGAAGTTTTGCTCGATGGTGGTTTGAAAGCGCCTGCGGAATATAGGAATCAAAAAACGATAATTAAGGGTGATGCAAAAAAGATGATAATCGCCCTTGCAAGCATTTGCGCGAAAGTCACAAGGGATCGTTACATGAATTCAATTTCACTCGAGCATCCTCAATATGGCTTTGCCGAGCACAAGGGATATGGAACAGAAGGTCACTATCTCGCACTAGAAAAGCATGGAAGGCTGGATATCCATCGTAATAGTTTCCTTCATTGATTACGTTAATCTTTTTATAGAGTCAGCGGTCTTTTGGGTATTACCAAAGCTGCAATTAGATAAAAGATGACCGCAGGAACTATTCCTGTGAGGATGAGGAGGAAGATGAATAATACTCGAAGCAAGGTAGAGTCGATCTCAAAGTACTCTGCGAAACCTCCGCAAACGCCCGAAATCTTCTTGTCCGTTCTGCTTAGATATAGTTTTTTCATGTGGATATCTTAACGAATAATAGTATATACAGCAAGACGTAGATGTGGTATCGTTATTCCACCTATGGAAATTCATAGAACACAGCCAAATACGTGGACAATAGTGCGCAATTCGCATTGCGTCCGTTTTGCCATGTCTCTCAAGGCCTACTCCTTGAACTATTGCGCTGTGTTTTAAGCATTCAATTCTCTTCATTAAATTCTTCAAACGCCGCGCAAAATCGCGGCGTTATTTAGTAGTCAAGTTCCTTAACAATCAAATACACATCGTATGAAAAAACAGAACAAAAACAGGATAGTATTCTTGGACCTGCCTAAAACGCGGGTATATCTTAGACCGCACCAAAAAGAAGATGCATTCTTCTTTTGTCAGTCTATAAACAACGAGGGTATAGCAATGTACCTCAATCATCACAATCCGCTCTCGCTTCGAGTGGAGGAACAATGGCTCGAAGACGAGCCAAAGAAAGTGGCGAATGATCGATATTGTTCGATCGTTCTCAAAAAGACAGACGAAGTGAT
>CAZJQW010000002.1:0-4642 GCA_964548575.1 uncultured Candidatus Saccharibacteria bacterium | reverse complement strand
GCACGATCGGTATCCATGATATCAACTGGATAAATGGCACCGGTACAACCGGTACATTCATCGGCAGGGAAGACCTCTTGGGCAAAGGCTTGGGAACTGAAGCAAAGATGCTTTGGCTCAAGTATTGTTTCTTGAACCTGAACCTGCGACAGATATATTCTAGAGTCATCGAATTCAACGGCCGCAGCCTCCGCTATGCGGAGAAATGTGGATATAGGGAAGTGGGACGTCTGCCTGCCGATCAATATCGAAATGGTACATACCATGACCTTATTTACCTTATGGTCACGAAAGAAGACTGGCTCCCGCTCTGGGAGGAGTTCTCCAAAAAATTAGCGAAGTGAATGCAAGCAACTTTCGCGCCCCGTCCAATGTATATTGGCGGGGTTTTATTTTTTTGAAATAAAAAAGGCCGGTTCGGGAGAGATTGAAGAAAATGAATTCTCAGAATCTCTGCCGAACGGCGGCCTCGTTAGGTTTGTCTTTGTTAGTTCCTCAGACGGAGCACCGTATAATAAATGCTCGAAGTAATCGGAAGTTACGCGGACATCGGCAATGTTTGCCTTTGGGTACAACTATTCAACGCTGAGTTTTCAGGATAGTCCCTTACTGCTACTTTCGCGTCGAACATGGATGAGCTTACGCCTACGTGGAAAAACTGTCAACAGAGGTTGTTGATATCTTTTTGATTTTAATTTTTCGGTGCCCGGGGTGGGGGTCGAACCCACACTTCCGTGAGGAAACAAAATTTTAAGTCTTGCGCGTATACCAATTTCGCCACCCGGGCAAATTCTAAGTTCTGATTGAGATCAGTTTAACTAGTAACCAGTAACCAGAAACTAGAAACCAGTTTGAGGCGTAGACCGGAGTTGAACCGGTGCATAGCGGTTTTGCAGACCGCCGCGTTAACCACTTCGCCACTACGCCTTTCTTTGCCTTTTCTTTTGAAGCTGATATCCAGAGAGACTGGCGACTTCAGCGACTATGACATTCTATAGATTTTTTCCGATTTCGTCTATGCGTTGACGATTCTTCTCACCGGCATCGATTCTCACATCGAAGAAGGGGATACGAGCGATCCTCGAATGCGCCTTTACGTGTTCTTTGAATCCAGTGAGCTGGCGATGGATGAATTCGACAGCAGATTGTTCTTGGCTCGTCGGGATTACCGTTATGAGAATAGTAGCCTTTGAGCCTTTGCCTTCCAACTCGACATCAGTCACAGTTATGAGGGAAGTGCGATTCGATTCGCGCGAAAAATATTCGGCTGCAAGCTCGCGCAATATCTCTTTGATTTTGAAATCTTTTTGGCTCATTTATTTGTTCTCTTTTTCGACAGTCTTCACGCACTCGACACGGTCACCTGGTGCGATCTCGATCTTGGCTTCGATCATGGTTCCAAATTCGTGACCCTCAGCTACTTCGTCAGTGCGCAACTTTTTTTCTTGAAGCTCTCTGATCTTGCCTCTGCCGATCTCGGCTTCTCTCCTTATGATCCTCACATCATTTCCGCTACAGAGAGATCCTGTCTCGACTTTGCCACCTACTATCTGCTTGTCCCTTTCTTTTGAGAATACAGCAAGGATCTTGGCGCGACCAGTGACGACCTCTTCGTATTCTTTGGGAATCTTGGAAACGAGGATATCATTTACGAAAGCAGATAGCTCATAGATGATCTTGAAAGTCTTCACATTAATGGGCGGATTTGCGCGCTCAATGATAGCTCCAGCTTTCTTATCCGGCACAACATTGAAGCCTAAGACAATGATATTAGGGTCGCTCGAAGCGGTCTTTAGATCATTCTCGTTAATTTCGCCGATTCCTTCAGAGACTATCTTTATAACAACTTTCTCATGCTTGATCTTCGATAGCTCAAATTTGATTCCCTCCAAGCTACCGATTACATCGGCCTTGATGACTAGAGGCACGCTTTGAATGGTTGGAGCTTCTTCGCCTTCAGTCTTCTTCGCTGGTGGGGGTGTTTGCTTATTTTTCTTTGACCTTTGTAGAGCCAAGAACTCTTCTGCGATCTTCTCAGCTTCTTTTTTGCTCTTTACAGTTTTGAATTCTGAACCGCAAGGAGGGATAGAATTCCAGCCGATCACTCTAACGGGCATAGGGGCAGAGGCATGTTCTATCTTTTTTCCCATAAAGTCCTCGATTAATCTTACGGGCGCGTATGAACCATAAGCGACTACATATTCTCCTATCGAAAGCGAGCCGTTTTTGAGCAATAGAGTTGCTGATATTCCTTTGCGAGTGTCGAGAGAAGACTCGATGACTGCGCCACTTGCGAGAAGAGAGGGGTCCATCTTGAGGTCTTCGAGCTCGGCAACTAGCAATACCAAATCGAGGAGTTCGCTTACTCCTTCTCCAGTCACTGCTGAAATAGAAACGCATGGAATATCTCCACCCCAACCTTCGACGTAGATCTCGTTCTCGCCGAGGCTCTGTTTCGTTCTTTCAATATTGGCATTGGGCTTGTCGATCTTTGTGATAGCGACTACGTAGGGCATCTTCTCCTCCTTTATATTATTCAAAGCCTCTATCGTTTGCGGCTTCACTCCATCCTCAGCAGAAACTATGAGGATCGCGATATCGGCAGCCTGAGCTCCTCTTTCTCGGATATTGCAAAAAGCGGCATGGCCAGGAGTGTCGAGAAAAGTTATGTTATGTTTCTTGCCTTCTTTTGTCACGTGCTCGGCTTGGTACGCACCGACGTGTTGAGTGATGCCTCCTGCTTCGCCAGCTACGATGTTCGTCTTTCGGATGTAGTCGAGCAGGGTAGATTTGCCATGGTCAATATGCCCCATGACGACGACCACAGGTTCACGGGCCATCAGATTTTTCTGATTGGAAGTAGACATATAGATAGGAATTACAGCATATCAGAAAGATATGCCATTGACAATGCGCCTACTTATCTTGTGCTAGCTTTGCGATGGCCTTATCTAGAGCCTCTTTTTCTTCTTCCGAGAGCTCATGCTCCGAGGTTTTATTCACTATGGGCTTGGAATATACGCTCACTCTTTCTCGTGAATATAGGCTAGATAATAAGACCCCATTACCTTTCTCGTCCAAGAAAACTGTAGCGAAGCTCTGGTTTCCTCCAGCACCTATGCCTTTGAATGGATTGAACCTGACAGTATGGACAGATTGGACGCTATTCGTAAGCCTCTTTTCTACGCTCGTGAGATAAGTTTCCATTTCAGCCCTGAAGTTTTTTACCTCATCCAGATCCTTTGTGATGTTTCCTATGGAATCATTTACATTTGAAGCAGGTCCTACGAGGAATTTCTTGAGCTTTAGGTGCATCCGGATCAGTAGGGCGACCAAGACGATAACGATAATGCTGAGGATGATAAAGCCGACAGATATGGCTTCGAGTGAAAAGAAAGTTTGCATGATCGTCAATTATACATCTATAATTGCTCCATGTCCCGAATTTATCTTGATTACGCCTCGCTTACACCGATTGACCCTCGTGTTTTGAGGGAAATGAGACGGTTTTCATCCGCGGATTTTGCCAATCCGTCATCTATATATAAGGAAGGAGTGATGGCAAAGAAGGCTTTGGAAGGTGGTAGAAAAAGTGTTAGCTCATTTTTGGGCGCGCATTCGGATGAGATTTTCTTTACGAGCGGGGGGACAGAGGCAAATAATATTGCGATTATCGGAGCCCAAAAGGCATTTGAATCTAAGAATGAAGGAGGAAAAGGTCATTTGGTGATTTCTGCGATCGAGCATTCTTCCATTATGGAGACAGCCGCTCAGTTGGAGAAGCAGGGAGTAGAAGTTACTCGTCTTTTCGTTGGTCAAAAGGGTGTTATCAATTTGGATGATCTGAAGAGGGCTATAAAACCAAATACTTTCTTGGTTTCTGTTATGGCTGTGAACAATGAGATCGGAACTATTCAACCAATTAAAGAGATCGCCAAGGTTGTTAGACATGCGAGGGCTCAAATAGCAGAGAGCATTCTTTTCCACACCGACGCGAGTCAGGCAGCTCTATATATGGATTTGAATGTTCAAAAAAGCGGAGTCGATCTGCTCACATTGGACAGCAGCAAAATGTATGGACCAAGGGGGATGGGAGCTTTGTTCATCAAGAGGGGTGTCGAATTGCAACCGATGATCTTTGGAGGAGGACAGGAGAAGGGGATCCGATCTGGGACTGAGAATATTGGAGCAATCATGGGTTTTGCGAAGGCATTGGAAATAGCCAAGAAGGAGTCGGTGAAAGCAACGAAAACCATATCAGGCCTTAAGAGACAGTTTTCGAAGGGGCTCAAATCTGTAAACAAGGAAATCTCGGTCAATCCAAAGGGCGTGAAGACTGATGCCGAAGTTGCGCCTCATATTTTGAATGTGAATATTCCGGGCATAGACAATGAATTTTTTGTTCTTCAATTGGATGCAAAAGGAATCGCATGCTCTACGAAGAGTTCATGCCTTCGAGATGGGGACGAATCGTATGTTTTGAGAGCTATTGGAGCAGATAGCAAAACTTCCGTGAGATTTTCTTTTGGGAGGTGGACTAAAGTCGGTGATATCAAAAAATCGCTTGGAATCGTAAGACAGTTGTTAGCTGAATTCAATAAGTAATTGCAACACCAGTACGTGCTAATAATACTTCAAGTGG
>CAZJQW010000001.1:27690-30540 GCA_964548575.1 uncultured Candidatus Saccharibacteria bacterium | reverse complement strand
AACCAATTTAAAAGTAACTGCTATTGTGCTACACTGGTTTTGCCATTCGAAATGGCTTTTATTTGCTAATAATTATTTATGAAAAAGATAATCTTCTCTATAGGAATCTTGGCTATCGCCCTCTTTGTAGCCATTCCTGCTGTCACGAACAGCGCCCCTGACCCAGACAAAGCCAAGGGTAACAAACCAGTTGTAGAATCAGCTCAAAAGAACAAGGACGTCCGAAATCAAGTCCTTGCTTCTAGCACTTCTACTTCTTCAGCCTCCACATCTCCTGCCAAGAATAAAGGCCAAGAGAACAAAGGAGCCGAAAACAAGGCCATAAAGACTGCGAACAAGTCAGCCACATCGACTGCAACTACAACAGTTGGAAAAAACAAGACAAAAGATTTCCAGAAAGTTAAGAAGGAAGTCTATGATGCCCAAAAAGCTCATCTTGTGGCTCAGCTCAACAAGGCTCTCGCCAATCTCGAGCAAGTACGAGGCCGAATAGTCACCAGAATTCAGACTGCAGAGTGGACAGGCAGGAATATGACAAATGCCAAGAACGCCTTGGTCATAGCAGATGCCAAGATAGTCGAGGCTCGAAATGCAATAAACGCATTTTCAGGAGTTTCAGTCACAACTTCAGTTGTAACTTCTACAACTACAGCCACAACAACTCTAGCTACAACTACTGCTACTTCAACAACTAGCACTTCAACCGTGATCGTTGACCTTGCAAAGCCTCGCCAAGCTGGCGCAGCAGCGATAGACGCAGTCAAGACAGCAAAGAAGTCTCTCGTTGATATCGTAGTCGCAATCGCCAAGTCTATGGGTCTCAAGATTGGCCAAGATGGTCAAATAGAAACCACCACTTCTGCTACAATAACACAAGAAACTGGGACGGGCACAGGAACAACCACAGCTACTACTACAGCCACGACAACATCGAACACTGGAACCGGCACGACTACAAGCACGACTACAGCAGGAACGAACACAGGCACCACAACTGCTACGTCAACAACTGGAACCAACACGGGAACGACGACAGCTACGACGACCGCGACTTCTTCGGTCACCACAACCATATAATCATTATTAATTAATCAATCAATATGGATTCAGACAATCAAGTCACATATTCCGGCGAACCAAGCCAGAAGAAGTTCGGTCCGATTATCGCTACTCTAGTCGTCATCCTCATCTTAATCATCGCTGCACTTTGGCTCTTTGCTTCAAAGAGCAACGAGGAGCCTATTCCTACAGGAGACAACGGTGCCGCAGGAATCGTTGAGGAAGGAACAGTTCAGCCAGTTACTAATACATCGACTGAGCCAGCAGACCTACAGAGCGACCTAAACGCTTCTGTCGAAGGTTTGGAAAACATCTAGTCAAAAGCAAAGCCAGTTATGAGAGAGACGCGGGTACCCTACTCGCGTTTTTCTTTTGCGCTGTTTACTAAAAACCTTTTCTTGTGTAGACTGCGTTTTATGACTCAAACACAAAAAACATTCGAATCTGCGGAGACAAAGATTCTCCCAAATTCAGAGATAGAGATCACGGCTTCGATCCCCGCTTCATTCTGGGAATCTTTCAAAGCCGAGGCTCTCAAAAATATTAACGAGACTATTTCGATCGATGGTTTTAGAAAAGGTATGATCCCTGAAAATATCCTAGTCGCCAAGGTCGGTCAGTCAGCTATAAATGAAGAGATGGCGGAGCTCGCACTAACGAAAGCTTATGTCGACATTCTCATAGACAAGAAGATAGACGCGATCGGCAAGCCCAGAGTACAGATCACAAAGCTCGCCTCGGGCAATCCTCTCGAGTTCAAAGCGATCACCGCTTTTCTGCCTGCCGTAACATTGCCTGACTACAAAAAGATTTCTGGAGAAGAGGTGAATAAAGCTGACAAGAAAGATCTCGAGGTTTCGGACAAGGACGTCGAGGACGCGATACTCAAAGTCCGAAAACAAAAAGCTTCACATGAGGGTCATGACCATTCCAAGATGAGCCCAGAGGAACATGAGAAAGCCATCCTCGATTCCCTTCCAGAATTCAATGACGAGTTCGTTCGTGGGCTTGGCGATTTCAAGGACATTGAAGATTTCAAAACTAAGGTGCGAGAGATGATCGGTGAGAACAAAAAGGATGAAGCTCGAGAGAAGATGAGGATAAAGATTGCTGACGCCATTCTCGAAGAGGTCAAGGTCGAGATGCCCGAGATCATGATCCAAAGCGAACTCGATCGCACCCAAGTCCAGTTCGAGCAGGATATTGAGAGGATGGGATTCAAGATGGAAGACTATCTGAAGCATGCCAAGAAATCTATCGAGGACATCCGGAAGGAATGGAGACCTCATGCAGAGAAAAAGGCAAAACTGCAACTTGTCTTGAATGCTATCTCGGAAAAAGAAAATCTCAAGCCGACCAAGGAGGAGATCGATGCCGAAGTCAATCACATCGTCGCTCACTACAAAGATGCCGATCGCGAGCGCGCAGCTGTTTATGCTGATACGGTTCTCACAAATGAAAAAGTGTTTCAGTTTTTGGAGAAATAATTTTGATGGCTGAGGGTTCGATTTGACGGATTGAACGCGATAAAAATTGGCGATTCGAAAGGATCGCCAATTTTATTAACGTAAAATTTTAACTAATAGTGCCTTGCAAAATCATCTCGCCGCAATGTATTTGCGGCATTTTTATTTTGTGAAACATTGTGTACACTGCGTTTTTTGGTCCGAACTCCGGTCCAAACCCGTGAAAAGTACCCGCTCTAGAGCACAACATTCTTTTTCGAGCACTTCGCGCAAGTAAAGTGGGACTTCACTTGCGCGAAGTGCTTGTTTTTCAATGTAGCACCCC
>CAZJQW010000001.1:10373-27680 GCA_964548575.1 uncultured Candidatus Saccharibacteria bacterium | reverse complement strand
CCGAGTCATCAAAATTGGAAATTGTGCAACAAAAAAAGCAGCGTATAACTCACTGCTGGAACAAATGATGAAAATTCAAATTACCCAAAAACCACCATCGATAGGGCAGAGACGACCGCAGTTTCTGCGCGCAAAACCTGAGGACCGAGAAAGCGGATATCGACCCCTTCTTTATGAAACATATCGATCTCTCTTTTTGACCAGCCTCCTTCAGGACCGATGAAAACAAACAGGTCATCACTTCCGTCGCCAAATTCTTCAGTCTCATAAAGTTCACCTTCAGTATGAAATACTAAAAATTTATTCTGATGCGATCCAACCAAATCGGCAAAATCTTTTTTCAAATTCATCGAGCTTCCAAATTCAAAAATCGGATGCAACTTCATCAGATCGCCTCTTCCGCACTGCTCGCTCGCCTCAACGATAATTTTTTTCAATCGAGATTCATTCAAAGATTTCTTTTCTGTGCGCTCGCTCACGACTGGCACGATATCAGTCACTCCGAGCTCCGTCGCCTTTTCTGCTATCCATTCGAAAGTATCTTTCTTGACTAGACCTGCACAGAGCACGATGCGCCTCGAAGGCACATATCTGCTCTTTCTCGTCTCCAACAAATTGAGCGTGAGATCCGATTTGTCCATCTCCTCTATCCGACATTCATAATCGAAACCAGAACCGTCGAAGACCACGACCGAGTCACCTTCTTTGAGTCGAAAAACTTTTCCTATCTGATGAACAAGCTCGGCTGATTTTATTTCCAACCTTGTCTGCACTCCAACTTTTTCTTCTATGTAGAACCTGTGTAGTCGCATACCTATGCTTCTGTTAAATTTTGGCTTTTGCTAGAAATTTCTATTTTCCATTTTCTAATTACTGTTACTAGTTACCTTCCTCTCCCTTCTCCTTACTCCTTTCTACTTACTCCTACCTCCAGAAACGACTTCATCCACGATTCCATACTTCTTGGCTTCATCAGCATCCATGAAGAAGTCGCGATCGACGTCCTTCTCAATCTTTGAGAGAGGCTGCCCAGTATTCTTTGCCAGAATTTTATTCAAGCTCGTCCTCAACTTTAAGATATGCTTTGCGCTGATCTCGATGTCTGCAGCCTGACCTTCGGTTCCTCCATGAGGCTGGTGGATCATGACTTCCGCGTTCGGCAAAATATATCTCTTACCTTTTGTTCCACAACTCAAGATAACAGCTCCCATGGAAGCGGCCATACCTACACAATATGTTGCGATATCGTTCTTCAAATGTTGCATCGTATCTATGATCGCCATGCCGGAATGTATCTGCCCTCCAGGTGAGTTGATATAGAGAGAGATCTCTTTCTTTGGGTCTTCAGACTGCAAGAATAGGAGCTGAGCGATGATGAGGTTAGCGACATGGTCGTCTATAGGACCACCCAAAAAGATGATGTTCTCTCGAAGGAGTCGTGAGTATATGTCGTATGCTCGCTCTCCGAAACTCGATTTTTCTATTACTGTAGGAATAAGCATATTTTTGATGGTTTAATTATTAGGACTTGAATATAGCAGAAAACATTGGTCAATGCTAGACAAAGTCCAACTTCTTATATATGATGACTTTGTTACTAAATTTTAATTCGATCCTGCTTTTCCGGACTTCGCGTGACATTCTGACTTATGACACCCACATTCCCGAACACGACCAATCATACGTTGCTTTCACCATAGTTCTCAAAGAGCGGATCCATTCCGCATATGTCCCTTAAATTAGTCGCTCTATTCCTCGCTGCGGCGGGCATACTAGGCGTTGCTATCGGATATTACCTGCGGTTGATCATTTCATTAGGTAAGAAAGGTTCGATGGAGCTGGAGATCAAAGAGATGCTCCTCGCTGCCAAAGAAGAAGCCAAGAAGATCACCGCCGATGCCGAGCACAAAGCCCCTGCCCTCTTAGAAGACGCTAGGAAAGCGACAAAAGAGAAAGAAGATAAGGTTCGTCAGGCTGAAGATAGACTTATTAAGAAAGAAGACCTCCTCGACAAGAGACAGGTCGATCTGGACAAAGAAGTCGAGATGATCAAGCAAAAGGTCGCCGAGATCAAGGCTATTCGAGAGAAAGCCGACAAGCTCGAGGAAGATCGCAAGCACGAGCTCGAGAAGATTTCCAAGCTTTCCGAGACTGAAGCCAAAGAACAGTTGATCAAGATCGTGGAGAAACAACATGAGGAAGACATCCTCATTCGCATGAACAAGCTCGAAACTCAGGGCGAAGACATGCTAGAGCGCAAAGCCAAAGACATCCTTGCGATGTCTATTCAGCGTTTGGCATCCTCTGTCGCCCAAGATGCCCTGTCTACTATCGTCGAGATCCCGAGCGATGACGTCAAAGGCAAGATCATCGGCAAGGAAGGACGCAATATCAAGGCTTTTGAGCGCATCACTGGCGTTGAAGTCATGGTCGACGATACTCCTGGAGCCATCACTATATCTTCGTTCGATCCTGTAAGAAGGCACGTCGCCCGCCTTGCTCTCCTTGAACTCATCAAAGACGGCCGTATTCAGCCTGCCAAGATCGAGCAAGTCGTCGAGAAAGCCAAACAGGATATCAATAAAACTATCAAAGAAAAGGGTGAAGCTGCCGCCTACGAGTGCGGTATCATCGGTCTCGACCCTCGCATCCTCCTCATATTGGGACGACTTCACTTTAGGACCAGTTACGGCCAGAATGTCTTGCAGCACTCCATAGAGATGGCCCATATCGCTGGAATGATCGCTGAGGAGCTCGGTGCCAACGTCCAAGTAGCAAAGTCTGGTGCCCTATTGCATGATATCGGTAAGGCTCTGGACCATGAAGTTGCCGGCACTCACGTCGAGATCGGTCGCCGTATATTGCAAAAATTCGGCGCTTCAGAAGATATCATCAAGGCTATGCAGGCCCACCATGAGGAATATCCTTATGAGACTGTTGAAGCCCGTATCGTCCAGACTGCTGACGCCATTTCCGGAGCCCGTCCTGGTGCTCGAAGAGACAATATTGAGAACTATTTGAAGCGTTTGAGCGACCTCGAAGCCCTCACGAACTCATTCCCTGGCATCGAAAAGTCCTACGCTCTCCAAGCTGGCCGTGAGATCAGGATCTTCGTAAAGCCTGAAGAGATAGGCGACGTAGAAGCCAAGAACTTGGCCCGCGACATAGCCATGAAGATCGAAAAGGACCTCAAGTATCCTGGTGAGATCAGGGTCATCGTGATCCGCGAGACTCGTTCTGTGGAGTTTGCAAGGTAGTCCAAGGTTAAATCTTGGATTGATTGGATTGAAAAACCTCGGTGATAAGCCGAGGTTTTTTGACAGCAATTAGTGATCGTTTTGCCACCAGAACCACTAGTGTGGCCTAATATTTATCATGTTTTCTACCCATTGCCTAAAATATGGCTTAAAGTATAATAATAGCCATGGTACGTAACTCATCCGCCTCAGCTTGGCAACAAGCGGCGGGCGGGCGAGACCACTTATTAGCTAAACGAAACAACAAATGAACAAAGCAAGCATTGTTGATGCAGTTCATGCAGTCCTCGGCGGAACAAAGGTTCAAGCTGAGCAAGCAGTAGAGACTATGATCAACGCAGTCGTAGATTCTCTCAAGAAAGGCACAGAGGTATCGATCGCAGGTCTCGGCATCTTCTCAGTAAAGGAGCGCGCAGCCCGTGAAGCTCGCAATCCTCGAACAGGCGAAGCCATAAAGGTTCCTGCCATGAAGGTTCCAAAGTTCCGCGCCGCAAAGGCACTCAAGGACGCAGTCAAATAGCTCTGGTTCTCGTTCGTACTGTGTGGGGTCGAGTTACTCTCAAATACTATCGACCAAAGAACCGCCGTAAGGCGGTTCTTTGCTACTCATTATTTTAATGTAGTGATTTACATCCCCTTCAACTCTTCTATAGCTTCCGGCAATTCCGTGACTCCATCTTTTTCTTTGAAATGACCTTTGCCACTCTGAACAATAAATTTTGGCTGCAAACCGTTTGTATAAAATTCTGTTGTCTCTTTTAGCGGAATGAATTCATCATTGTCTGAGAAGAAAATAGAGACTTTGGGACCCATATCACGAATGACTCGGAAGTTGATCGGCCTTTCAAGCCAAGGCCTTGCGATATCCTGATCCAGAGGATCATTCATGCCGGTAAGCACATTGCCCAAAGGAGCGATGAGAATGATCCCGCCTACTCTACAACCTTCTTGTGTCTCTACATACCTCAATATTGCCTGACAGCCGATGCTGTGCCCGATGAAGAAAGTATTCTCATCAACGTATTGCACAACCGAATCAAGATGCCCCACCCACTTGTCTATAGTAGGCACATCAGTTCCTGGCATATCTAAAACTGTAGTCTCATAACCGAGAGCCCTGCCCTGCTCACCTAGCCACGCTATTAATGGTTCACTCGAACTTCCACTCCATCGATGCACAATAAAAAGTCTTTTCATTTTCGTAAAAAATTAAATTATAAATTTCCTTTGAGCATCTTATCCAATAGATTTAAAGATCGTTCAGCTAGATCTGTTTCTTCAAACTGTTTACTCTGTGCCGCATCAACAGTATCTCTCAAATCAGCAATTGCTTGTTCAACATATCCTGACTTGTAATACACTGCAGACTTTTTAATAGCGCTTTCCAGCGATTCGCGAGCAAATGCCTCGGGGCCGGAACTTTCATAAACCGCATCCAGTTCATTTTGAAGTTGATCCAACCACGCCTCAAAGACCTCCATATTATTGCTCTTCAAAGCTTCAATGGCAGTATCATCTGATATCAATGGACGCTCTCCTGATTCAAAATTGTTTTTCATAAATTTGCACTAATTATGGTGACATCTTAACGCAAATTTGGCTGTGAAGGATCATAGTCTGGAGCATCCTCGATTAAATCTAACCGCATTTCAAACGTATCAGCAGACGGCTTCACATAAGCTGTATCTGAACAAGCATTTCTTACTTCCAAATTGGTCACTTCATTTGTTCCAACTCTCTCCATTGTTTGTTCACAAGTGTTTTTATAATGTGAATAATCCTTTTTATATACAAAAACTTGTTTCGAGCATTTGGCCAAAATATTGCCTAGCTTAAATGACTTATAACTCGGTATTTGAAATTTACCTAAGTCATCTGTTCTCATAAATATATTATCTGTCTGCCAAAGATTGGTATTTGCAGATCCGCAATTAAAGTTGTACATAAGCTCCGCATTGCTTATAGGTTCTCCTTTTGAATTCACGACGCTAATGACTGTAGAAGAGAAGCCGACATACGACCTTACAATAATTATTAGAAATACGATGAGGACCAGAACTAATAGAAATTTTTTCATATTGTGCGGGATGGGAGAATCGAACTCCCGACCACAGTTTGGAAAACTGTTATTATACCATTTAACTAATCCCGCATTGTTAGGCCGTAGCTTTAGCGAAGGCGAATGTGAATCTGCTCTGACTGCTCGACATACTAGCAAAAAAACTGTTCCTGTCCAACTATTTAGTCTCTTGTTCAGGTGAATGTTCGGCAACATGACCGACAATGTCCTTGATCTCATCAACCTCTTTTTTCATCTCTTTTATCACCTCTGTGATCTCAGCTATCTCCTTTTTTTCCATCTGAACCTCCCTCTCCGTCTTATCATTGACCTTTTTCTCATGCTTCAACCCGCTGATGATGATAGTGTCCCCTATAAAGTAGGAGACAAAAAGTCCGCTAGCGAGCAGTATAAGCACTACAATGACCAGATTCGTGGGCTCATAGAAGATCCAGCCCAACCAACCTCCTTTGGCCTGTAGAAGATCCGCAGTATGCCAGACCCCTCTCCAAAACAAAACGATGGCTATTCCTCCGATGAATGTGTACAAAATAGGAAACTTGCTCAGATGCCCACGGATAACATCCTCAAACTTATCAAAAAAATGAAAGACCGATTTTATAAACTTCATGCGCTGAATTGTACCATACTCAAAAATTTTGTCGGAGCGCCGGGATTCGAACCCGGAGTCACCTGTACCCAAAACAGGTATGTTAGCCGTTACACCACGCTCCGTGGTGTCAACATACTAGCATAATACGTTATAAAATAATATTTTCTATCATCTTAACCTTGGCTTTTCTGGTCACAAGGTTCAGATAGACACAAATGACGTGAAACTGAAATTCCCTATCAATTTCCCCAGTCTCAGACAAATATGACTGAACTACCATCCTAATATGAGATCTTTTTAACCCATGAACGTTCTCTTCGGGAGTATGAGAGGCATCAGATAGGCTGTATGTCACACTTTTTACCTCGAAAAAATGAACAATATTGTCTTTAACAGCGATAATGTCCAATTCTCCCCATTTCTTCTGATAGTTTCTTAAAACGACTATATACCCTTTATTTTCAATGTATTTACACGCAACACTTTCTCCAATATTCCCCTTTTCACGGCTATTCACAGTTTGTTCTATTACCATTTGACCTTGAATTCACGGTTTTAAGCCATATATTGTGTCTTTTATGTACACTATTCACAGACTTATCCACAGATTTGTCCCATAAACACGATTGTTAGCCATTTTTTACGGACAATTGCAGTAAATCGTGGTGTGTATAAGACGGAATGCGCAAAAAACACTCATTCAGCTCCATAATTATTGATTTTCCCCTGTGCGGGTAGGGAGAATCGAACTCCCACCTCGTCCTTGGCAAGGACGCGTCCTACCACTAAACGATACCCGCTTTTATATAGAACCTGGTCCTTTTACATAAATATCCTCACTCAATTCCCTTTTCAAAAGCTCGATCCACTTCAAAATTTTGCTTTTCAAGTATGCACTATTCACCATAATATTGCAAACACCATAATACGGCTCTGCTCGGCGCTTTTTTTGTGGAATTTTGGCGCTTTTGATGAAATTGCTCAGGTTTACACCGGTTTTATCGCTCCAATAGGCCTTAAAATCAGGTTCTTTCGTAAGATCACCCGGTATCAAGATTTGTATGTGAATCTTGTTCGCTACTCCGCAGACTTGAGAAAGAAACGTACCAAAAATTTTGATAGTCAGGGGATCAGAACTGGATATAGCTATCCTCGAACGAGTACATTTTTCTCCCCTGCTATCGTACAGGAGCACCCCTGCCATGAAGAGCGGGTGAAACTTGAGTTCGGCATAGTCGACCAAGGCATCTTGCTTTGCCTCCTCGTAAACCTTCTTGAGTCGGGTGCCTCGGACAGTATTCATGACCACCAATCTTATCTGGGCAGCTTGACTAGCCCTGCGGACTGATTTTATCGAAATCTCATTGGACCAAGCCTCATTCTTGAACCAAGAAGAAAGTGTGCTTAGGGGCACCCCAAGTTTGGTTTGGATGTCTTTGTAGGTCGTTCCAGCCTTCCTCAAAAGTATGGCTTCATTCTTGTCTATTCTCATTATGTTACATTATACACCTTCGATGTTTCAACTTCAAGAGCTGAAAAACCCTATTTGCTTCACGTGAAACAAGACCATTTGGAAGAGATTCTGACTAGTGGGCCAAGCAGTCTGGCTAGTGGTATGACATAGGTTGTGCGCCCGGAGGGACTCGAACCCTACGGGTTCGGTACAGTCTTCGCATTTTGCTTCGCAAAATATGCTCAGACTTTTCGAGTCCTTTGGACGCAAGCCAGAGAAGTCTGGCTTGCTAGTGGTATGACATAGGTTGTGCGCCCGGAGGGACTCGAACCCCCAATGACAGTTCCGAAGACTGCAGTGATATCCATTTCACCACGGGCGCAGGTGACGATATATTAGCGCATCTTTGAAAAAATCCCAAATTATTGTAAAATCATTGAGTGAAAATGAGCCAAAACAGCGCAATACCTGCCCAAGTTGTCAATGCAGTTATGACTTTGGAAAAGGGAGGATTTGAAGCTTATCTCGTAGGCGGTTGCGTACGAGATCTTTTGCTTGGAAGAGTTCCTCGGGACTGGGATATAACCACAAATGCAGTACCAGAAGATATCATGAAATTATTCCCAAAGACTGTATACGAGAACACTTTTGGGACTGTAGCGGTAATCGATGAAAATACACAGGACGAATCCTTGAAGGTCATAGAGGTAACCCCTTATCGTGAGGAAACAGGGTATTCAGACCGCAGACATCCTGATGGGATCAAATTTAGCTCCAAACTTGAAGATGACCTGAAAAGGCGTGATTTTACGATGAATGCTGTGGCCGTAAGCCTTTCCAATGGTGCCATAAAGGACATAGTAGACCTATTCGGCGGTTTTTCAGATATAAAGGACAAGGTAATCAAAACCGTTGGGAATCCAAGGGACAGGTTCAATGAAGACGCTCTCCGAATGATGAGAGCCATAAGACTGGCCGTAGAATTGGGTTTCACGTGTAACCGTGAAGCTTTGGATGCCATTTTGAGCCTAAGCGACCTTATAAAGAAAGTGTCTGCCGAGCGCATACGAGACGAGTTCACAAAGATATTAATGTCAGACTTTCCTGAGATGGGAGTCAGGATGCTTCACGAAACAGGACTGCTCAAACATATACTCCCTGAATTGGAGGAGGGAATTGGTACAAAACAACCCCAAGCTCATATCTATGACGTGTGGACGCATCTTTTGAAGACAATCCAGCATTCAGCGAACCAGAAATGGGGGCTAGAAATAAGACTTGCTGCTCTATTTCATGATATAGGAAAGCCAAAAACAGCAGGGTTTTCACGTGAGACAAATCAGCCAACCTTCTTCGGACATGAGGTAGTTGGTTCACGTGAAACACGTAAGATACTGGATAGAATGAAGTTTTCACGTGCAACGATCGAAAAAGTCACCAAATTGGTACGTTGGCACATGTTTTTTTCTGATACAGGCCAGATTACGCTGTCAGCAGTCCGAAGAATGATCGTAAACGTCGGACCAGAAAATATCTGGGATCTTATGAATCTCCGTGAGTGCGATCGAATAGGGACAGGCAGACCCAAGGCAAATCCTTATAGGCTAAGGAAGTACAAAGCCATGGTTGACGAAGCTCTCAGAGATCCAATATCTGTCAAAATGCTCAAAGTTGATGGCAAAAAGATCATGGATGTAGGCGGGATAGGTCCTGAGCCAAGAGTTGGTATGATTTTAAATGCTCTTCTAGAAGAAGTCCTTGAAAATCCCAAGCTAAATGATGAGGAATATCTTGTTTCACGTGTAAAGGAGATGGTCAAAATGCCAGTAAATGAACTAAAAAGCCTTGCGGAAAAAGGCAAAGAAAAGAAAGATCAAGCTGAAGAGAAAGAGCTGGATGAGATAAGAAAAAAACATAGTGTCTCTTAGCAAAAAGGAGACTTAAAGGACAAATATATAGTTATCCACAGTTATGTCCTTTACAGACATTTATAAAGGACATAGAATGTACCCAGACCAGTTTGACATCCGAGGTGAAAGCAAAACGACTTCGTCGTAATGCGATCTAGTCAAGCAATGTTCTTTAGACAATTTGAGCAGGGTAGGCTCCAACTCACTTTGAAGCTTTCCGAACATTTTCATATCATCCTTCTGTTGCTTAGGAAGAATGATAGTGCATCCTGTCACAAGTATCTTTAGCCTCCTTTCAGGAGAGCATTTTAACTAGACAGTGCGCACCGTCACCTATGAGGAATAGTTTGGATGAAATCAGGTCCACTTTTTGAGACCTGCGGTTCTCCGGAACCACTTGTTCTTTCGTTCGGTACGCTTCGAAAACCGCGTTAAGCAGTTCTCTCTGAACAGCCTCTACGCGGTTTTTCTTTGGCCATTTTCTTTCTCTCGTTACTTTTTCTAATCTATGTCGAGCTCAATAGGGCAATGGTCGGAACCCATAACATGGTCGAGTATCTTCACGTTCTTAACTTTTTCATATATTTCGGGAGTAACAAAGAAATAGTCTATCCTCCAACCAACATTTCTTTCTCGTGAAAACGTCTTCATATCCCAATAGCTATATCGCCCCGTTTCTACAGGGAATTTTGACCGAAACGAATCGATATACCCATGAGAAATCACTTTGTCTATCCAAGCCCTTTCAACAGGTAAAAAGCCTGTATTCCCTTGGTTTTCCTTGGGACGAGCGAGATCCATCTCTTGATGAGCTGTATTTATGTCTCCACAAAAGATTATTTCTTTACCGTTTTCTTTTAACTTATCTATATATTCCAAAAAAGCGTCGTAATATCGGAGCTTGAACTTCAAACGCTCTGGGCCGCCACCTCCGTTCGGAAAATAAACGTTGGCTAAAACAAAATCCTTGAAATGAAGGGCGATGAATCTTCCTTCTTGATCTATTTCTTGTATTCCCAAACCATATTCAACCTTATCTGGCTTGATCTTTGAATAAACCGCGACTCCACTGTATCCTTTTCTTCCTTTTGAGTGGTCAAAGTACGAATGATAGCTTGGCGGATTACGAACTCCTTCATCCAATTGATCTGCCTCGGCTTTTACTTCCTGAATGCAGAAAATATCTGGAGATTCATTGATAAACCAATCAAATCCGCCCTTTTTCACATTGGCTCGAAGGCCGTTCACATTCCAAGAAATGATCCTCATAATTAAATTGTAGCAGTAACTGGTTGCTGGTTGCTAGTCACTAGTTACTGGTTGCTAGTAGCTGGTAGCTGGTTGCTGGTAACTGTTAGTTATGCGATTACTAGTAACTAGCTACTAGTAACTAGTTCCTGCGCTTATGAAACTGCTTGTGCACCCTCTTGAGTTCGCTATCAGTCACATGGGTGTAGATCTGGGTAGTTCCAATATTTGAGTGTCCCAAGAGCATTTGAACTGAGCGCAAGTCGGCGCCATTTCGGAGAAGATCGGTGGCAAATGAGTGTCTTATGACGTGAGGAGTGACTTTTTTGGTGATTCCAGCTTTGATTGCGTAGTGTTTTACGATGCGTTCGACAGATCGTGAGGTGAGACGGAGAGAATCAGACTCAAAATCGCCTTTTGAACCGCCTTTTTCACCTGAAAGTTTCACGAATAGGGCATCGTCCATATCAGTTCTCTTGTCCAAGTAAGATTTGAGCCATTTTTTTGCTTCATCGGATAGAAAAACGACTCGGACCTTTTCGCCTTTACCTCTAATCGAGAATTCATCGAGCCTGAGGTTGAGTTCGCGAGGCAGAGAGCAGAGCTCGGAGACGCGCAAGCCTGTCGAGAATAGGAGTTCCATGATAGCGCGGTCTCTAAGGCCTTTTATGTTCGAAGTATCAGGGGATTCTAACAATCTTTGAAGTTCATCTGGATCTATGAGATCCAGAGACCTTTCTGGAGTTTTGGCGAGCTCGATTCGCTCTGGTGGACAGCTCTTTAGGCCCATTTTGGCTATATATTTGAGAAAAGCTCGAAGAGCAATGAGGTAATAATTTTGAGTTTTCTTCTTCAAAGTCGACAGAGACGCACCCTTTTCCGCTCTAGTTTGTTGACGGTTGAGCCAAAGGCGAAATTCCCGAATAGAATTATCGGTGATATCGGCAGCTGTTTTCACTTTTGAAAAACCGATGAAACGGCTCAGGTAACGGTCATAATTCTCTACAGTCTTGAGACTTCGCCCTTTTTCTATCTCTATATATTCGAGAAATTGGCGCTTGAGGTCGGAGATATTGTGCGACATGAAAATATTGTAACACGGCTAACCATCTTGCGCCTCGGACCTATTCATGCTACTATATGACCCATGTTAACCACACGACAAAAGACAAGGATTATTGGGGTCGCCGCTGTGCATGACAAGGACACAGGCTCTCCAGAGGTTCAGGTTGCCCTTCTTACAAAGAAAATAGAGGAGCTCACAATGCATCTTCGCAAGCATCGCAAAGACAACCACTCACGACGCGGTCTCTTGGGCATGGTGGCAGATCGTCAGACTCATCTCAACTATCTCAAAAAGAACTATCCTCGCAGATATGGAGCGATCGTGAAGAAGCTCGAGCTCAAGAAATAAATTTTTCGTCTTTTTGCTTTCTTTTGTACAATAGCTAGTTTTCTCTAAAATATGTAACTCGGCCCCGCACGGGGCGTCTATTTTTCTGCTATAATCCAATCGGTTAGCATTTTATACATAGTATTTTTTAATAACATAAGGTTCGAACTATTTTCATGATCATAAAACATAAAGAACAGCGCGTCGGCGTTTATATTGACGCGCAAAACCTCTATCACAGCGGTAAAAATCTGTATCATTCAAAGGTCAACTTTGGCCAGATCCTCAAAGACGCACTCGATGGCAGGAAGCTAGTGAGGGCAGTCGCATATGTCATAGCGACAGAATCAGGCGAGGAAAACGCCTTCTTTGAAGCTTTGACCAAAATGGGCATAGAGACAAAGGTCAAAGACCTCCAAATATTCAGCTCTGGAGCCAAAAAAGCCGACTGGGATGTTGGTTTGGCCATAGACGCTGTAAAGCTCGCTCCAAAATTGGATGCGGTCATACTCGTAACGGGGGACGGTGACTTTGTACCTCGCGTTGAATATCTCCAAATGAATCAGGGATGCCAAGTCGAAGTGGCATCATTCGGGAAGTCCACGTCAACAAAGCTCATCGAAGCTGCAGATAACTTCATGGATCTAGATGAAAATTCAAACAAATACCTTCTTAGGGTGGGAAGAGCCGGTAGAGGACAGTTGTAAAAGCGCAAGTCTGGTAACACGCGTCTCGTACAAATTTAGTAAACGAAAAAAGGGGCTCGCTTGAAGCGGCCCCTTTGATCCTGAATATATGGGCTAGGCTGTGACTTTTTTGCCTCGGTTCGTTGAATGAGAAGAAAATCTCCAACTGGACGCTTCTTTTCAGAATCGCTTCGAAGTGATTCTTCACAATCTCCGTAACTTGGCCTGCCACTTGGTCGCCTTTCCCTTCGGCTAAGCTTCCAGACAACTCACAGTCACATGATATGCGACCGGTTAGGATGTCGACGCTATCCTCGGGGAAAATACGAACTCTATTGCCCCCACCATTTACTCTATCCACTAGGGTTTGTTGGAGTTCTGGTTGGGTCGAGGTCTCAGGGACCCCGACTAGCCATATCCTCATTGGTACCTCCGTTTCAGTCCCAATGATGGCAAGAACAGGTTCTATTTAAGTTTATGAAACTAGACAATAAAGTCAAGAGTAACCCAAACAATAAGGACGAGATTTGTTATGAGACGGCCTTTCTGGTAGATTGTGTGGGCTGGAGCATTTATTAACTCGTCTTTGGATAGGCAGGTTTGAAGAGGGCATTTACAAGGTCAAAGGTGTGCGGTGTCGAAGCCACTCATTCAAGTCTGAAATCTAAAGGCGACTCCAGACAATAATATGCAGAATAAAAACTATTCACTCGAAGTAGGCGGAAAAACATTATCCGCTGAATTCAACGACCTTGCTGACCAAGCGAACGGATCGGTTATCGTACGATACGGAGACACGACGGTAATGGCGACTGCGGTTATGGGTAGAGACCCCAAGGATGCAGACTTCTTTCCACTCACTGTAGATTATGAGGAAAGATTTTATGCAACTGGCAGAATATTAGGATCGAGATTCATGAGGAGAGAAGGGCGACCTTCAACAGAAGCGATACTTTCAGGCAGGATAGTCGATCGAACAATCAGGCCTCTTTTCAATCAAAAGATGCGACACGAAGTCCAAGTAGTCATGACGACTCTCTCTATTGGAGCCGATGATACAGACTCCGCATCAGTGATCGCAGCTTCGCTCGCTCTAGGAACGTCCAACATACCTTGGAACGGACCGGTATCTGCTATAAGAATCGGGAGGAAAGGAGAAAACTGGATCGTAAATCCGACTTTCGCAGACAGAGATTCTGCGGACAGAACTCTCGATATGATCTCCTGCGGAAAGGACGGGATGATAAACATGATAGAAGTCGGCAGTCACGAATTGCCCGAGAATATAGTCGAGGAAGCATTGGAACTATCTTCAATAGAGATAGAGAAGATACAAAATTGGCAGAAAAAGATCATAGCGGACATAGGACAGACAAAGGCAGACATACAATTTGCTGAGCCAACTGCTGGAACAAAAGAACTTTTCAATAAAGAAATAGTCCCAAAACTAGCGAAATATGTATTTGCCGGACCTGGAAAAAGGAAAATGGAAGAGATATCAGAGGAATGGACGAAGCTATTTTCTGAACGGCTCCCAGAAGGAAACGCCAGCCTAGCAATGGAAATATTCGAAGAAGCAGTGAATGACCTCATCCACAATGAGGCTATCGACAATGATAGAAGGGCAGATGGAAGGAAAATGGACGAGATCAGGCCACTATTCGCAAAAGCTGGAGGAATATCTCCCATCCTTCATGGATCTGGAATATTCTACAGAGGTGGGACTCACGTCTTTTCAGCCCTAACACTGGGATCGCCAGGAGATGCTCAGATCATAGAGGGTATAACTGTAGAAGAAAACAAACGCTTCATGCATCACTACAATTTTCCACCATTCTCAACAGGTGAGACGGGAAGAATGGGTGGTACGAATAGGAGAATGATCGGACACGGGGCATTGGCAGAAAAAGCTTTGCTTCCAGTCATTCCTGCAAAGGACAAGTTCCCATATACAGTGCGCATAGTCTCTGAAGCTTTCGCATCGAATGGTTCGACGTCCATGGCTTCCGTTTGTGGAAGCACACTAGCTCTCATGGATGGAGGAGTTCCAATAAAAGCTCCCGTAGCCGGAATAGCGTCCGGCCTTATGATGAGAAATCCCACGGAGTACAAAGTTTTGACAGACATTCAGGGACCAGAGGACCATCATGGAGATATGGATTTCAAAGTCGCAGGGACTCGCACCGGCATCACTGCTGTGCAAATGGACGTGAAAGTTGGCGGGATCCCATTGCCTATTTTGAAAGAAGCTTTTGAAAAAGCTCGCAGGGCGAGACTCCAGATCCTAGAGGTTATCGAAAAAGAGATCGCTTCGCCTAGAGAAAAGATATCCCCGAACGCTCCTGAGATCATAGTCATGAAGATAAAACCCGACCAGATCGGTTTGGTCATAGGCTCTGGTGGAAAGACCATAAACGAGATCCGAGATGTTACGCATGTAGAAGATATAACTATAGAAGACGACGGCTCAATATTCATCACTGGAAAGAATGAAAGCGCCCAAAAAGCTCGAGACATCATATTCAATATGACTAGAGAATACCTACCAGGAGAGAAATTTGAAGGAGAGGTTACTAGACTTATGGACTTTGGAGCATTCGTAAAAATAGGACCCAATACTGAAGGCTTGGTCCATGTATCAGAGATCGCGCCTTTCCGAGTTGAAAGAGTTGAAACTTATATGAAAGAAGGTTCAAAAGTTCCCGTTCAAGTGAAAGAAGTAGATGAGAAGGGCAGGATAAATCTCTCAGTAAAAGCAGCAAATCCAAACTTCTTCACCAAGAAAGAAGAAGCCCCAAGACCACCTCGACCACCACGGGAGTTTCACCGAAGGGGATAGTACTGTTATAATTGGGACATGGACGATCCCTCTAAAAATAATCCTCAAAATAATACGACGAACGATGCTCCTGTTCAGGACGTCGCGGACTCTGATGCTGTTGTCGAATCGACACCTCAGCAGATTTTCGACATAACATCAGACCTGAATATAAACCCAGTCAAACCGGGACAAGAAGAAGAGTCTCCTGAGATAAAACCAATACCAAAAGCAGCGATTCCAAAGACGGCTCTGCAAAATGAAATCGCAAGCGCTCTGGGTTCAAAGTTCAAGATGGATTTGGAACCAGATATTCCAAAGCCGACACCGACACCGCCAGTCGTCACCGTCACAAATGTCATATCAGACATACCCAAATCTATGAGAGATGTGCCTCCTGTTGCGATTCCAACTCCAGCGGCTAGTCCAAACTCTTCCAACACCAAACCGGCACCAGCAACAGCAGATTCATCTATTCCTTTGAGTCAACCAAAAGAACCATTTGAACCCATCAAGTCTATCCAACCCCTCGAACCTATTCAGTCTGCTCCTCCAGTTGTGCCCACTCCAGTGCCTCTACCACCTACTCCCGCACCACCCACAACTACAGCTCCTATACCTACCGCGCCGTCCACACTACCTACAGCTCCTGCAGAATCTGCACCTATTCCATCCGTTCAAACAACTCAAACGTCGCCCACCCCGCCTCTTCCTGAATTTATTCAAACTGTCAATCCGATACCGAGCACACCTTCAGTTCCCATAGACAAGCCAGAAGAGCCGAGGTTCAATCCTATGAACCCGCCCACAAAAACATTGGGGAGTGTTGAAAACTCAACAAGAAGGGTGCCTCAAATAGACAAAGCCAACGCAGCACCTATAAAATCTATAAAAACTTTTGAAGGAGATGTCGCCGAGACTCTATCCCATACAAGAGCCTCAACTACAAGCATTGCCATTGCTGAAAGCGTAAAAAAGACTGGCGAGGCACGTTTGAGCAATATGACAGTTCCGCCGACGAGGTCTAGCACCACGGATCAAACAAGAGGACCCTCAACTGCACCAAGAAACATTTTCTTTGCTACTGTTAGTTTCGCTCTCATTCTTGGTGGAGCTTTCGGGGGATATTATCTCTATTCCATAAGTCCACTGGCTCCCTCGAAAACCCCGCCTCTACCTACTCAACCAGCAACGGCCGCAGCACTCATCAAGATCGACTCTCAAGTAGCGATTGAGATCGATGGCAAGTCACCAAATACAGTTCTTTCTCTTATAGAAAAAGAGATTGCCAAAGACCAAAAGCCGAATACCATAAAAGAGATAGTCATGACAATAGACGATGAATCGGGCAGGGTACGCGTAGGAGCAAAAGACATGGCTGACCTCATGAAAATACCTGCTCCTGATGTTTTGAAAAGATCTTTGAATACTCCTTGGATGTTGGGCGTCTACAGCAATACCAATGGCGAAAAGAGCGTATTCATCATTGCCACAAACAATTATTTTCAGAACTCATTTGCAGGGATGATCCAATGGGAAAGACTGATGGCTGACGATATAAAAAAATACCTCTATGTTCCACCTCTTGTAACTGGAGCTGTAACTGCTTCGGTGTCAGGAACGTCCACATCTAGCACTTCTGAACAAGACACCTTGACGAGCGCACCAGCTAGAGAGAACTCAGCGTATATTACTATCCGCGGTGCATTTGAAGACAGGATAGTTGGAAACAAGGACGTTAGGGAGTTTATTACGACAGATCGCGGACTCTTGTTCCTTTACTCCTTTATTAGCAACGACAAGCTCCTAATAACTGACAAAGAATCGACTCTCATCGAGATTCTTGTTAGGATAGAGAAACAATCGTTTA
>CAZJQW010000001.1:2728-10363 GCA_964548575.1 uncultured Candidatus Saccharibacteria bacterium | reverse complement strand
CCTTGAATATTTCAAAGGTAAACTGGAAGAAGAGAAGAGCCAACTTGAGTCAGAGCTAGGGGATGTCGGCCAGAAGAACCCAGGCAACCCCAATGACTGGCAAGCAACATCAGGCAATATAGAAGTGGACAAAGCAGATGAAAATGAAGTCGCAGACAAGTTGGAAGAGCTAGAGGGGAATAGTAGTATTCTCAACCAACTAGAGAGTCAGCTCGCCGAAGTGAACGCCGCCTTAGATAGAATAGACAAAGGAACATATGGCGCATGCGAAGTATGTGGAAAAGCCATAGAACGAGATAGACTTGAAGCGAACCCATCAGCCAGAGCTTCGATCAAGCACTCCCACTAGGGGGTGTTTTATTATTGGTTTATGGTTTATGGTTTAGCCTTTTTTGATTTTGAATTCATCAAAAATTCATCACACTTTGATAGGCTCTCGAAGTGAGCATAGCAAAAACATACAGCGCCCAGCTTATCGGCTTGGACCCAGAGATCATCCGTCTAGAAGTAGACTTGAGCAATGGTTTGCATGCATTTAATGTGATCGGTCTAGGAGACAGATCCGTCGACGAATCCAAAGACCGAGTCTCTGCCGCCATCAAGAACAGCGGCTTTGTCTCTCCTAAACAAAAAAACCAAAAAGTCATCGTCTCTTTGGCTCCAGCAGATATAAAAAAGGAAGGCCCATCTTTCGACATCGCTATAGCGATCTCTTATTTGCTTGCTTCTTTTCAGATCCGAGCAGACCTTGAAGGCAAGCTTCTCTTTGGCGAACTCTCGCTCGAAGGAGAAGTGAGAAGGGTGAATGGTATACTTCCTGTCCTTTGCCGAGCACATTCCAAAGGCTTTTCTGAAGTCTTCATACCAGAAGCGAACAGTGAGGAAGCATCTCTCGCACAGGGAATAACTATTTATCCCATAAGAAATCTCAAAGATCTCACAGACCACTTGGAGGGTAAGAAAAAAATACTCCCTTTAGAACCGAGAGATCAAATAGATGACACTCCGTGCGAATCCGACCATTTTGACATGAAATATATCCGAGGAAACGAATCTGCAAAGCGCGGATTGGAGATAGCCGCCGCCGGAGCTCATAACCTGCTCATGATGGGACCTCCCGGAACAGGGAAGACTCTCTTGGCCAAAAGTTTTAGCTCCATTTTGCCCTCGCTAACATATGACCAATCTATCGAAGTCACTGGCATCCATTCGGCGGCGCGCGTCCTCGGGAGGAGGCTCGTGACTCGACCGCCTTTTCGCGCGCCGCACCACACGGCGTCATACCCGGCGGTCATAGGGGGAGGAACATTTCCGAGACCAGGAGAGATCACGCTCGCTCACAGAGGAGTACTTTTTCTAGACGAATTCCCTGAGTTCGACCGTTCTGTCATAGAGGCATTACGAGAGCCTCTAGAAGATAGGAAGATTACCATCGCACGAGCCAAGGCGAGCATCACATTTCCAGCTCAATGTATATTTATAGCCTCCATGAACCCCTGCCCTTGTGGAAAAGGGAAGGACAAAGGTTGTACCTGTACTACTCATTCAATAGAATCCTACAAACGAAAACTTTCCGGCCCGATACTAGATCGTATAGACATTTGGCTCAGTGTGGACAAAGTAGATCATGACGCCTTGGCAGAAAAGACCAACAGGGCAGAAGATTCCAAAAGCATAAGAGATAAGATCTGCCGAGCAAGAGACCATCAAAGGCATAGATTTGAAAGTGCAGGAATAAAGAAAACATTCAATTCCGAAATGGACGTACAAGACATAAACGAACTCATAAAGATGGTCGATGAGACTAGAAATATGCTTTCCGTCTGGTCAAAGAATCTTGACCTCTCAGGTCGATCATTTCACCGATTGCTCAAGGTATCTAGGACCATAGCAGATCTTGCCGATTGCGAGATCGTACGAGACGAACACATCCTAGAAGCCCTCCAATATAGAAAAAGACCCATTCTTTAGGGGAGGACCAATTTGGGGAACTTTTTGACTATCTTGGGTGGTATTAGCACTCGATTCAATAAGCTCTGAATGAGTTCCACTGACGTAGAAGTTCACAAAGTGCCTAGAAAGGATTCTTTGCTCCTCTGACTTCGAAGTGAATATGTGGACCAGTCGTTATACCAGTCATTCCGATGGCACCTATCTGATCTCCCTTTTTAACAGTTTCACCAACTGTTGCTAATACTTTGCTCATATGAGAATAGAGGGTTTGCGTGCCATTTTGATGTGAAATAATAACAAAGTTTCCATAACCACCATTCCAGCCACTACTCTTTGAAACTATGACCGTTCCTCCAGCTGATGCATATATCGGTGTACCGACTGGAGCGGCAAGATCTATACCATTGTGACCATGAACTGCTTGGCTTCTGTATCCTCCAGAGATAGGACGCATGTAATATCCAGCAGGTGCTGATATAGAACTCTTGGAATCACCAATTTTTGTGCCGGAACTGACATTTGAGAGCTCGGCATCAGGAATGATGATAGACTGGCCCAAAGTCAAAGCGCTTGTTGCAGTCAGGTCGTTGTATTCGAGAACTTCAGATAGATCAGCTTTGTACCTCGAGACAATTCCAGATATCGTATCCCCTTTTTTTACTGTGTACTTGATACCTGATACTGGCAAAATAACTAGCTTTTGACCAACTTTGAGAGCCGAGCCTTTCGAAAGATCGTTCGCCCAGATAATAGTATTGACCGAAACATCGAACATTTCTGCAATGCCCGAGAGAGTATCTCCGCTTCTCACTACATAAGTGCTTATCTGAGAGCTGGCATGCTCGATCGTTCCTGTATCTTGAGTAGCGATGTCTGCCACGAGTACATTTCCATGCTCAACAGGAATGATATCTGCATTCTTTTCTGGATTTGGGTCTCTATTCACTGCAGCTTGAAGCAATGCCAAGGACTGGGAGTTCAAAGAAACAGCGGATCTGACTGTAGTCTTAGCAGAAGCTTGCTCTCCAAACATAGAGGAGACAAAAGAAAAAAGACCGGCATTTGCGGTCTCAATGAATGATACGTATGCAGTTATAAGGCATGCAGAAAAAATCATTGTCCAAACTATGACGCGCTTTGATAACACTGAATTTGAGCTTCTTTGAGAAATAAACTTCATAATATATTTGGTAAATCAGTCAATTCATCCTTGATTTAGATTTCTTCCTGTTCGGTTTGATACCATCATAAAAAATGGCTCTACTTGGCCACATTTATATCGATGTTTTTTTAGTATCTCCATCAGAGTAGCAGGCCAAGAATTAAAGTCAATCGAAGATATACACAGTCAAAAATGTTGCCATGTTGTCAATTTTCGTGAGTTTTATTCTTTAGAGAGTTTTGGAATGCTTTGAAAAAAGGTGCGGGTGAATATTGGATGGGCAAGAAGCTTCCCTCAAGCATACTTGTAATGCTAATCACGGCTACATCCAAGTACGCTTTCAGGAACTTCTTGCCCATCTCACAAGCATTCAAAATTCATTCCTAAAAAAGCTAAAATTGATGAAAATTTATGCCTGCAAATGCCGTCATGATACTATTACCCCCATGTCGCAACTTAATCACGAACAGGAGAGGGCGGTAGAAACGGTGGATGGACCGGTCCTTATCGTTGCTGGCGCCGGAGCTGGAAAGACCCGAGTTATCACCCATCGTATCCTGAATTTGATCAAAAAAGGCATCGCCCCTCATTCCATTCTAGCCATCACATTTACCAACAAGGCGGCAAAGGAGATGCGCGAGAGAGTGAACCATCTTATTTCCGAAGATAAGACAATAAATCTACCTATTTCGATGGCTGAACGGCCTTTTGTGAGCACTTTCCATGCCCTCGGCGTCCACATTATTCGCGAAAACGTCTCTGCCCTCGGCCTCACTCGCCATTTCACAATATTCGACCGTTCAGATTCAAAGAGAGCGATAAAGCATGCCATGGAACAGTGTTCTATAGATCCAAAAAAGTTTGATGCAGGAACTGTTCTCAACATGATATCGCGAGCCAAAGGAGATGGACTGAACCAACTCGAATACAGCGACCATGCCAAAGGGTATATAGAAGAAATGGTAGCGCAGATCTGGGAAAGATACTTCGCTATCCTAGCTTCCGAAAAAGCTCTGGACTTCGACGACCTTCTACTCAAGACAGCAGAGCTCTTGAGGAGCAAAGAGGAACTTCGCAAGAGATACACTTCTATTTGGAAGTACATACACATAGATGAATACCAAGATACAAACCGAGTTCAGTACCTTATCGCAAAATATTTAGCCGAGCATAGGAATATCTGCGTCGTGGGTGATGCGGATCAGAACATTTACAGCTGGAGAGGTGCAACTATCGAAAATATCCTAAATTTTGAAAAAGATTATCCTGAAGCTACTGTCGTTACACTGGAAAAGAACTACCGTTCAACAAAAACGATCTTGAGCGCTGCCAATTCTGTTATCGAGAAAAATAAACTTAGAAAAAAGAAGACCCTGTTCACAGAGAATGATCACGGGGAAAAGATCTCTCTTCTCGTCTTATACGCGGAAACCGAGGAAGCCAGACAGATATCTGATAAATGCAGAGAACTCATAGAAAATGGCGTGCCTGCTAGGGAAATAGCCGTACTTTACAGGACCAACTTCCAATCTCGCGTACTGGAAGAGTCATTTATTCGTAAACAAGTTCCATATCAGCTCATTGGAGTGAGATTCTTTGAAAGAAAAGAAGTCAAAGATGTTCTCTCATATATTCGCGCATCTCTCAACCCTGATTCGTGGAGCGATATCTCGAGGGTGATCAACATACCTTCACGAGGGATCGGCAAGGCGACCATAGCAAAAGTGATGTCGAAGAGAGAAGACCTCCTTCCTCAAGGCACAAGGGACAAAGTTTCCAACTTTTGGAAACTGCTTTCTGATATTAAAAAAGAAGTTTTGGAAAAGAAACCTTCTGAATCAGTAAAATTCGTAATTCAGGAGACTGGGATGGAAAAAATGCTCATGGAAGGTAAGGCTGAAGACGAGGAGAGACTCCTTAACGTAAGAGAGTTGGCATCTGTGGCTACTCAATACGATCATTTGTCTCCAGAAGAAGGCATCGAGGCGCTTCTTTCGAACTCTGCTCTAGCGACAGATCAGGACGACCTCCAAAAAAACGAAGATGCTGTAAAACTCATGACTGTCCACGCCTCCAAAGGACTCGAATTCGACCATGTTTTCATAGCAGGACTCGAACAAGAACTATTCCCCTTGAAGCACCTCGACGATGCAGAGATAAGCCAGGCAGAGGAAGAAGAAGAGAGACGCCTCTTTTATGTTGCTCTCACTCGTGCTAGAAAGAAAGTGTTCCTGAGCTATTCGATCATTCGAACTGTTTATGGAGCTCAGAGGGTCAATTTGCCTTCAGAATTCATATCGGATATAGACAAGAACCTGATAGACGACGCCCCTCCCGAAAAACCAAGCGGAGCAAAGGCATTATTTATAGATTTCTAATATGTTAAGAGCTAAAAAATCACTAGGACAACATTTTTTGAATTCAAAACATGCTCTTGAGCAGATTATTTTGGCTGCTGACATAAAAAAGCATGAAACTGTGCTTGAAATAGGGCCTGGTACGGGCATTTTAACTACCGAGATCTTGAAAACGAACGCAAAGATGATAGCAGTGGAAAAAGACGACCGAGCAATCCTCTTATTGCTCAAAAGATTTGCTAGAGAGATCATGACCGGCAAGATGAACCTCATTCATGGTGACATTTTGGACGAAAAACTGGCTTTGGCTGGAGAATTACCTATGAATTTCGTACTAGTTGCCAATATTCCTTACTACATCACTGGAGCTATCCTAGAAAAGTTCCTCGAAAAAGGCCCAAGGCCCAATAGAATGGTCCTTTTGGTTCAAAAAGAGGTGGCAGATAGGATTTTGGCTAAAGATGGCAAGGAAAGCATACTTTCTATAGCTGTTAAGTGTTTTGGGGAACCTAAAATAGTTGAAAAAGTGCCAAAAGGCGCATTTCTGCCTCCTCCAAAGGTAGACTCTGCAATATTGCGAATTTCCAATATAAGCGACGAGAATTTGACCAAAAATGGCTTAGTTGCGCCACAATTTTTTAAGGTCCTCAAAGCGGGGTTCGCCCATAAACGAAAACTCCTTATGAAGAACTTGGAGTCAGTATCGAGCAAGGAAGCAGTGGAAAAAACGTGGAAAAACCTAGATATTGACCCGAAAATAAGGGCCGAAAAGGTCAATTTTGAGCTTTGGATCCAAATAGCCAAACAACTGAGCTAAATACTGCTTCCGTGATAGAGGATAGGTAAACCGTCTCCCACATGCTCCTTACCAACATAACATGGAGCAGTCATAAATCCTGACATTCCCAAGAGATTTTGACCGACATGTGGAGATTTTTTCATGAGATAGGGAAGATTGCCTGTAAACCACATAAATCTTTGGACTCCTTTGAAGGGAACTTGGACGTACAGCAACATGCCAGAATTGCATCCTTGTGTGTAATTGACCATGCCTCCGAATGGATTTTGGGCATGTATTACAATAGGCATAAATATGATAATTGAGAGGACCAGAACTACAAATAATTTTCTATGCATAAGGAAATTATATCACGCTTCTTGTCTCATAATCGATTAGTACTATCCCCATATTTAAGACAAATTTATATCAGTCGCTCTGCTATAATTTATAGCATGGCGATGTTCTACCCGAGCAAGCAGATTGTTTTCATTTCGTTATTTTCTATAGCTTTGGTGGGCGGAGCGATTTACTATACGCAAGACAAGCGAACAAGCACAGTCTCCTCAGCCAAAGTAGACGTAATCGCTACTTCCAAAGCCCCGATCTCAAACGACGAATGGAAAGAACAGTTCATAGATACTTTTGTGGCATCCACACAGAGTTCGCCTCAGGCTTCCGATCAGGCTCTAGAGGAAGATCTCAATTCTACGCAGATATTTGGCAGACAATTGCTTTCGAACATCATCCAAATGCAAAATGCTGGTGTCGAACCCGATGAAGTGCTCTTAACTGACATGGCCGAAGATCTGTCTCTACAAGGATTCCAATCTCAGCGTCCTCCAGTCAGATACAAAATGTCTTCCATAAATGTGACTCGTGAGTACACTGATCAGGATTTGTACGCATATTTTGTCTCTTTGGTTGATGCTCTCAAAAAATACATGCCTGAAAAAGAAAATGGGGAACCTGTGATTGCCATGAGAGCTCTCGATGAAGAAGACTACACGATTTTAAAAGATATAGATCCTATTATTGAACACTACGAGAGTTTGCTCAGCGTCATGACTTCGATAAAAGTTCCTCAGTCAGTATCTTACTATCATTTGGACCTCACCAATGGGATCAGCATGGCAAAAAATAGCGCTGAAGCATTCCGATCTTTGGATAACGATCCATTGAGGGGTATGACGGCTCTGTCATCGACCATTGAAAGCATAGATATCATTGCCGCATCGTATCAGGCCATCGAAGACTATGTACAACTCAAGAGCAAAAATATTTAAACTATGATTTTTTCTTTTAGACAGCTGAAAAATTTTAGAGTGATATTGCTCATAGTATTTTCTATACTATTCTTCAATGCGAATAGTGCTGGAGCTCAG
>CAZJQW010000001.1:0-2718 GCA_964548575.1 uncultured Candidatus Saccharibacteria bacterium | reverse complement strand
TGTACCTATAGATACAAGCTGGGACTCCCAAAGTACACAGCTATTTTACAAAACTACAAAGTTTGATTCTTTAGCTTACAAATTTGCAAAGATGATGATTAGTTCGATTACAGCAGATCTTGTCGATTGGATAAACAGCGGGTACAAAGGCAGTCCCAGATTCCTCAACGATCCTCAAGGATTCTTTATTAATAGCGCAGACCAGCTTACTGGAGCTTTCATAGCTGGTAGCGGACCGCTCACTCGTCTATGCTCGCCATTTAGCCTCGACCTCAGATTGAACATTGCACTTTCCCAAGTAGAATCTGTTCGAAATAGATACAGATGTACACTCAAAGATGTTATAGCCAATGCAAAAAATGCTCGAGCCAATGTAAGCATCAATTCTGATCCAAACGGTATGACTTTGGGCGACATGGTAAACGGAAATGTTATAGACAATCCCAATGCTATTAGTGTGAACGGTGCAAGCATCGATGATACTGATGATTATTTGAGAGGGGATTTCAATAGCGGAGGCTGGCCAGCATTCGTCGCACTGACCTCTGAGCCTCAGAACAATCCCTATGGAGCATATATGCAAGCCAAAACAGATCTTATGCGCCAACAAGCTGAGGAAGAAAATCGCGCAAATAGAGACTTGGATAGAGGCAAAGGATTCTTCTCTCTTACGAACTGCAAAGAAATCGGCCGCGCTCCGAGTGATGATATACCAGCGAACGATATCCTCCTCGAAAAAACAAAAGGGCTGACCACTCTCAGGATGGAAATGAGCGGAGAATACATGATATACAAAGACTGTAGATCTGATACACCTGGATCAATCATCGCTGGAAAAATGCAAACTAGCGTAGACAGCCCTGTCCGCCAGCTTGAAATAGCAGACAGTGTTGGTGAGATCATGGACGCTGCACTAAATTCAGCGATAAATATGATCATTACAAAAGGTTTGGCAAAAGCTAGCGGGTCATCTGGAGGTCAAATATCTGTAACTAACAATCTACGTGCTGAGACTGCTCGAATGCAAGAGAGATATTACACAGATGCTGAAGTGTACGGTATCCCTCAACTGGACGTCGCCTCGTCTAGTTTGGCACAGCTCATAGACATTTATGAAGAAACGGGAAGTTTACTTTCACGTGCCAAGGGTGATCTGGAATCTTGTTTTGGTCAGGAACTGGGTCAAGTTGATATAAGTCAGACCTCTACACAAATAGCCGCCGCTATCACTGAAAATCAAACCAAGCTCAATTCGGCAAGATTAAAACTCCAAGAAGTCTACAATGCTGGTCAAGATTTGGGACTTGACGGATTTACGACTGAAGAAGAGCAAGAAGATTTCAGGAGAAGGTCCAATACGGCTATCAATCTCGGAATTTCTGTGACCAATCAAGCACCAGGGCTCATCAGCACAGCTGAACAGAAGAGGGCCGAGGCAGGACAACTCAAGGCTCGCGTAGATAAATTTACAGAAGCATGCAACCAAGACGATGAAATCGAACCGTAAACACATCTTCATATTCCTCGTGTCCTTCACATTAGGCATGTCTCTTTTTGCGCACAGCGGTGAGGCGCAGGTTGCCAACGCTATTACATCTGCCCTGATGCCCTCTGTTGAAGATGTGGTGGCAAACCTTGTAAACATTGCATTGAGCGCTTGTGGAGTGATACTCACTATTGCGGGAGCATTACTGAACGTATCTATGGTCGTAACTTTGCAAATCAAAGATTTTGTCGATAATACACCTGCTGTTTACGGAGTATGGATGACGATAAGAGATATTAGTGGCATATTCTTCATCTTCCTATTGCTCTACGCCGCTATTCGCATGATTCTCGATCTTGAGAACAACTACAAATCTCTCATAACGAACATCGTTATCGCAGGCGTGCTCGTGAACTTCAGCTTCTTCTTTGTGAGCGTTCTCATCGATGGCTCAAACGTAGTTTCGCAAGCGATTTACAATTCTATGCTACCTGGATATGAACGGGTTCAACTTGGAACAGACGAAGAAGGAAACAAAAAAAATCTTTACGACTTAACTAATTCGCTCACAAGTGGAAGAAAAATCCCAGGTGAGATGGGAGTGAGCGGCGGTATATCTGACATATTTATGAATTCCCTAAAGATCCCAACTCTTTACAATCTCAAATCTATGGGCAAAGACAATGCAGCAGCCATAGGTCCCTTGAAGATCGTGGTCATTGGAATTGTTGGAATGTTAATAATGGTGACAACAGCTATCAGTTTCACTTTGGCAGCTTTGGCTTTTATATTGCGTCTGGTGATACTTATATTCATTTTGGCATTTTCACCTCTTTGGATTATCTCTTGGGTAATTCCCCAATTACGTGATTATTCAAAAAAGCTTACAGACGAAATGACGAAGCAACTTCTTTTCATGCCTGTATACCTTTTGCTCATGTACGTGGCACTCTCTATATTGAATAACAATCAGCTATTCGGAATGGCTTACACTGCAAATCTCACCACCCCTGCTGATTCTGTAACGAACTGGGCCTTTGGATACATTATTTTGGGTATCAATTTCACCATCGTTATCGTCATGCTCAATCTACCCCTCGCTGTTGGACTTTCTATGGGAGGATTTGCCACTGATAAACTTAAGATTGGTAAGTGGGGAGCAGATGCGATTTGGAAAAGATTTGGTAATTACTCTAAAAGGGGAGCATCTTCTGCATGGAGAAACACCGGTG